>JBDHWD010000022.1:0-39601 GCA_039810005.1 Thermomicrobiales bacterium
CGAGGTAGTGTCCTTCGCCGGGCAGCCAGGTGGCGGTGACATCTCGCAATTGCGCCTCGTTGCGTCGGCCGGTGGCGATCGGAACGATGGTATCGGCGTCGCCGTGCCAGAGATTGACGGGTGCGATGATCGCGGAAAGGTCGATCTCTGGCTCGGACAGCAGCGATACAGCATCGTCGCGAAGGCCACGGCCACCCTGCAGGAATGCCTGCTGCGCGTCGGCGATCGACAGTTCGCGGATGAATGGATCGGCGACGATTTGCTTGTCACACGGCGGCAGTGTATCGAAGGCCAGGCCGACCGCGTGAGGCGGATCGAAGCGCGCGAACAGGGCGGCAGCACCGAAGCCAGGGCGAAACAGGCTGCGAGCGTGCATGCCCAGCCAGCCTGTCGCCCGGATGAGGCGCGTCTCGCCCATCGAGCCGGGCGCAAGCGCGCTGACGAGCGCAACGCGTGAGACGCGGTCTGGCAGCAAGGCCGCCGCAGCCAGCGCATACGGTCCGCCGCCCGATACCCCGAGCACGCCGAGCGAGTCGATCTCCAGCGCATCCAACAGCAGCGCGACATCATCGATGTGGGTGTGGAGTGACGCGCCCGGACGCGGGTCGGACAGCCCGATGCCGGGGCGCTCGGGGGCGATCAAACGCACGCCTTCTGCTTTGGCTGCGTCGTCGTAGCGGGCCGTCTGCGCCTGCGATCCGGGCCAGCCGTGGAATGACACGACTGGTGTGCCATTCGGGTCGCCGTATTCAGCGTAGCCGAGCAGCCGGCCTCCCGCGAGCGTCAGGGCGAGCGACGGGCTTACGGCCACGTGAACGCCAGACCCCGCAATGGTGGATCGCGCTCGACACCACGACCGGCAATGAGTACACGGAAGCGGCCAAGTCCACGCGGATCAAGCAGGTGCATCAACGTCTCGCGAGCACGGATGTACTCAAGTGGCTCGGCCGTCTGCTGCATGCGCATGAGCAACTCGTCGGCGCCCAGACCGGCGACGAAATGTGCCTGTGTCGTCAGTCCGAGGATGTCGCACTCTGCTCTCTCGGCCGCGCGCTGGACGGCGCTGAAATCGACGTGAGCGGTGATGTCCTGCAATCCAACGCGGTCGTACGGGTTGTCGCCGGCGATGTGCTGCCAGTAGGTCCGCAACAGACCATCGCGTCGCTCGACCGGATCGTAGCGCTCGGCTGCTTCGTAGCCGTAATCGATCAGGATCGCGTAGCCGCGTTCCAACGTGCGGCAGGCAGTCTCAGTCCACTGCGCGGCGGCCGTCGAGACTTCGAGGCGCTGCCCGTCGACAAGTGGCAATCCAGCCAGTGGCTCAGCCAGGCGCGGATCGGAAAGCTCGCCGGTCTCCTCGGCGAACCAGTCGTCGCGCCAGACGACGTACGCCTCGCGCAGCTCGTCGCCGCAGACGACCAGCCGATGCACAGGCAGGGCGTCCAGCAGCTCATTAGCGAGCAGAACGCCGACGACAGGCTCATCGGTCGCGCGTGCGACCGTGTCGGCGAATCCGGCCGCCTCGGCGTGCGCCAACCCTTCGGCGAGGCGCGCGTCGTTGACGTCGCTCAGCTCGTAGCGCAGGGCATGTAGCACATCCGGCGATTCGTCGCGCAGCCCGGCCAGCACAGTCAGCGCCAGCGTCGCCGTGCCAGCGCCGAACTCGCGCACAACGAACGGCGATGGGCGCTCGAGCCGCTCCCAGCACTCGGCGATCTGGCGGGCAAGCAACGTGCCGAACATGCTGTGCGTCTCTGGGGCGGTCAGGAAGTCGCCGCCGAAGCCGGGCGCGGCGTCGGTCGCGGTGTAGTAGCCGTACTGCGGGTGCGTCAGCGCCAGCTCCATGAAGCGGGCGAACGTTATCCGGCCGCTGGCGTCGATCTCGGCGCGGATTTCGGCGACCAGCTCGGGCCGCGAACGCGCCGCTGGTCCGGGGTCGATAACCTGCATCACCTCACCTCATTCGTCGTCGCACCAATCGTACGATGCCGCACACGAAAGAAGCGGGCAGATGACGCTCCTGCGCCACCTGCCCGCTCGCCTGCTCGAAGCAGATGTGTCCTAGCCTTCGCGGGTCATGTCCGGGAAGTTGAACGAGTTGATGTAGATGCCGTTCGGGACGAAGCCGCGGATGTCCTTGGATAGGACGGCGGTCTTCGTGAGCTGCGCGTAGAAGATCCCGGCCGGGTCGTCCCACATCATGAGCTGCAGAAGCTTGCTGGTGAGATCCTCAATCTCTTCGACCGTCGTCGCAACTTCGAGCTTATCCATGAGCTCGTCGGCCTCGGCGTTCGAGTAGTAGGACGAGTTCGCGCCGGCGCTGCCAATCGACTTCGTGTGGAAGTTCGGATAGAACTGGCTCCACGAGTCGTTGTAGTCCGGCCACCAGCCGGTCGAGGTGAAGTGCGGGCGCTCTTCCGCTGGCGCATCGCCGTAGTTCAGGTCGATCAGCGCGGCGCGGTCGATCTGCTGGATGTCGAGGTTGATGCCGAGCTCGGCGAGGTTCGCCTGGAACAGCTGCGCCATCGAAGCGATCGTCGTGTCGCCCGAGCCATAGACGAAGGTGAAGGTATCACCCTCGGCGATGCCGGCCTCGGCGAAGAGGCTCTTGGCCTTTTCAAGGTCGGTGGAATAGACGGGGACGTCCGGATCGAAGCCGATGACGGAATCTGCGATCGGACCCTGCACGACGGCAAAGCCCTTCATCACGCCGTCGATGACGTCCTCGTACGGCCAGGCGTAGGCGAACGCCTGCCGCGCCTTTGGATCAGGAATCGTTACGTAGTTCGAGCGAATCCAGTTGCACTGGGTCGAAGCATATTCAACGACCTGTACGTCCGGATTTGTCTTGAGCGCCTCAAGATCTTCCGGCGGCAGAATCGCGACGGCATCCGCATCGCCGGTTTCGATCAGCTGACGGCGGGTCGCGTCCTCAGACACCACACGGGCGATGATACGATCGAAGAACGGTGCCGCTCCGTGGTAGTCCTCGAACCGGTCGAAGACGACGCGATCCTGCGGCGAATTCTCAGAGACGAAGTACGGGCCGGTACCAACCATGTTCTGGCTGAACCACTCGTGCGCGTAGGGATCGGCCTCGGTCTTGTGCTCCTCCATCGCCTTCATCGACATGATGAACGGTCCATACTCGGACGCCATCGCGGAGAGAAACAGCGGCTCGGGCTTGTTCATCGTGAACTTGACCGTTGTCGGATTCTCGACGCTGATCTGCGCATCGGCATCGCTGACGAAGCGGCTGATGACGCTGACCGGGCCGCGGCCCATGTTCAGCAGGCGTGCGAACGAATCCTTGACCGACTGGGCGTCGCAGTCGGAGCCATCATGGAACTTGACGCCCTCGGGGATCACAAAGGTGTATTCGGTCGCGTCGTCGTTCTGCTCCCAGCTCGTTGCGAGCATTGGCACGTACTCGGTCGTGCTCTCGCCATCGAAGCGGATGAGCATCTCGTAGGCGGCAAAGAACAGCGAACTGGCGACGTTGTCATAAGCCGACTGCGGGTCTGCATCGGCGACGCTGCTGTTAATGACCATGACGAACTCTTTGTTCACGTCCGAGCCGCTGTCGCCCGAATCGGTGCTCTTTGTCGATTCGGCATCGCCGGTCGACTCAGTAGCGGTGGCATTGCCTGAGCCGCTTGAACCGCTGTCGCTCGAGTCGGATTCGTCATCATCGCCGCCGCAAGCGGCCAGCAATGTTATGACTGCCGGTGTCGCGAGGCCGAGCGCCAGTCCGCGCTTCAGCAGCGAACGGCGGGATACGGCACTTCGGCTCATAAGTCCCATGAGCTTTTCCTGATATGTCTGGTCGTCTACCACGTCATCCATCCCCTCGAAATCTGTACTCGAATGTCGCTGCTCCGCTGTTGTCCAGGCCGTAGACGGTCGATCGCGGAGTGGCTGTCGGTGGTTTTCACACGGTCTTTCTGGTGGCAGGGCCACCTCCTTTCGTCGTCCGGATGGCGTTTCTGCGCCGCTAACGGGTGCGAGTCCGGGGGTCGAAGTAGTCGCGTAGCCCGTCGCCGAGCAGGTTGAAGCCGATGACTGTCAGGGTCAGCGCGAGGCCGGGGAAGGTCATGTACCACCATGCCACGCGGAAGTAGGTCCGCGCCCCAGCGATCATCGTGCCCCACTCGGGCGATGGTGGCTGCGCACCGAGTCCGATAAACGACAGACCGGCGGTCGCCAGCACGGCATAGCCGACATCGACCGTCGCCTGGACGATGATCGGCGCAATCGTGTTCGGCAGGATGTGGCGCACCAGCACGCGCGAGGGCCGCATGCCGATGGCGTGGGCTGCCTCAACGAAATCGCGCTCGCGCATCGATAACACCTGCCCACGGATGAGGCGGGCGTACCACGGCCAGTAGACGAGCGTCAGGGCGATGATGACGTTCTTCAGGTCGCGGCCAAGCGAGGCGGCAATGCCCATCGCGAGGATCAGCGCCGGGAAGGCGAGGAAGACGTCGGTGATACGCATCAGCACCTCGTCGACCCAGCCACCGACATAGCCGGCAACCGCGCCGACGATGACACCGAACGTGATCGCGATCGACAGAATGAGCGTTGCTATGCCGAGCGAGATGCGCGTCCCGGTCAGCACGCGGCTGAGAATATCGCGACCAAGCTCGTCAGTCCCGAGCCAGTGCTCTGAGGACGGCGGAGCGAACTTGTCCGCGATGCTCGGCGCAATCGGGTCGTAGGGCGCGATCATGCGACCGAAGATCGACAGCAGCAGGAACAGGATGATAATCGCCAGCGCGATGACGTTCAGTGGCGATTCTCCGGCGAAGCGCTTCAGGAAGTAGCGCAGGCCTGTGCGCGACTGAAATTGGACGGGCTGGCGCAGACCACCCGCGGCAGCACCGGTGAGCTGTGCATCAGTATCTGTCATTTTGCCTTCAGTCTCGGATCCAACAGGACATACGCAATATCAACGAGCATGTTCATCACGACGTACCCAGCGCCGATGACCAGCGTCACCGAGATGACGGCGTTCTGGTCCATATTCTGGATCGCCTGGAACGCGTAGCGGCCGATGCCCGGCCAGGAGAAGACGATCTCAATCAGGACTGCGCCACCAAGCAACAAGCCGACCTGCAGACCGATGACGGTGACCGCCGGCAGCAGCGCGTTCTTCAGCGCGTGCCCGGTGATGACGCGGCGTGGCGCAAGACCCTTGGCACGGGCAGTTCGGATGTAGTCCTGCCCCAGCACCTCAAGCATGCCCGCCCGTGCCATACGCGTGATGACCGCGAGCGCACCGAATCCGAGGACAAAGGCCGGCATCGCCAGGTGTTTCGAAGCGACCCACCACGTGTTGAAGTTGCCGGTCAGCAACGCATCGATCGTGTACAGATGCGTGATTGCGCGCGGCGGATCAATACCGACCGGCAGGCGCTGCCCGTCCGGCAGCCAGCCCAGCTTCGCAAACAGGAAGAACTGCAATATCAGCGCGAGCCAGAAGGATGGAATCGACAGGCCGAGCACCGAGATGACGCGACCGAAGGCGTCGACGCCGGTACTGCGTTTCACCGCCGACAGGACGCCGAGCGGCAAGCCCACAATGACAGAGAAGATGATGGCATACAGCGTCAGCTCTATTGTCGCGGGCACATACTCACGCAGATCATCTGACACCGCTCGCCGCGAGGTCAGCGATTTCCCGAAGTCCAGCTGGACGATGCCGGTCACGTAGTTAACGTACTGCGTCAATACTGGCTGGTCGAGCCCGTATTCCTTGCGGACCAGCTCGACAGCCTCCGGGCTGGCGCGCGGACCGGCGATCATGCGCGCAGGATCGGACGGCACAACGTGCGACAGCGCGAAGGTGATCGCGGATAGCGCGAAGAGGACAAAGACAAGCGCAATGAGCCGCCGGACAACTAACCTCAAGACCATGATGCAGAGTCCTGCTTCCTGCAGACATCAAGACAATGAACGGCTGGACGCGATCTGAGGCAGGCGTGCCACTGGATATGGCCGATCGCGCAGTGCCGGAAAAACGTGATGTATCCGTAGCAGACCCACAGGGGTGCATCGCTCGCTGGTTTGTTCGCGAATCTGGGCGGGAAGTTACCAATACAGCGCCTGAATGTCAACCATCTCTCGGCGATATGGTCATACTGTCATGCCGATACGACGAATTTGCGTGTGACGGTTAGCCGATTCGGCAAATCTGGATGCCTACTGACTACCGATGCAGTATCGTGACGCGATAGACAGCTGTGTGGCCAGAGACGGTGGCAGGGGCATCATCACTACACCCGCAGCTGCGCAAGAGGAGTTGAGCTGAACCCACCGCGCAGCACGAGATCGCCTCGACGAGTGCTGGCCTGCGCGAGGCACGATCTCGTTGATGATTTCTCCCCAATCCACCAGCAGCGCCACCCGTTGACAACTGACGATCCTGGCCCTATGATGGTCGACGTGCCAGCCACGGGTTGGCGCATCCTGCATAGGAGATGGACACGACAGTGGCAGATCTGATGAACGGAAACGGAGGGGGTTCGATGAACACATACAGCACCATCGCTCGCCTTCGCGCGCCGTTCAAGGGTGGCTTCACGCTGCTCAAGGGCGGAGTGCGCCCGGGTCTGTCGTCGGAATGGGAGTGTTGACCTCGCGTAGCTGAGGCAATCGAAGCCCATCAACCGCGGGCGGACCTGACAGATGGTCCGGAACCCGCGGTTTTTTGTTGTCTCTGACATCGTCCACCGCCGGCATCCGAACCACAAGGCGCACCGACAGGCGCACGTGATGCTGCTGGATCGAACCCTTTCGGATCAAGTCGGCGAAGTGGAATGAAGCGCATGAACGTCCTGACCATACACACGAGTGAGAACCAGCGCGGTTGCGCCGCACGGCGCACGATCGAGCGCGACTGTATTGATCGAACGACGCCAGAGATGTCGATAGTGCCGTCCTCGCGGCCGGCGCGTGAGCACGGGAGGAGACGCTGATGTCCCCACAGGTCCTCGAACCACAAGCGCCAGAGACGACGAGCGTCATCGGCATCGACCTCAGCATCGACCGCTCGATGCTACCGACGATCGCTGAGCACGGACCGGCGGTTGTCATACGGCACGCATCGAAGGTGTTCTCCAAGAAGAAGCGCCGCACGCTGCCGTTCCGGCGCACTCCGGAAGAGCCGCAGAAGGCTGTTCGCGCGCTGGATGACATCAGCCTGGAAGTGCAGCGCAATGAGATCTTCGGGATTCTCGGCGCGAATGGCTCAGGCAAGTCAACGCTGATTCGCCTGATCTCGACGTTGCTGATCCCGGACTCCGGTGAGATCACGGTGTTCGGCTACGACGTGCAGGCGAATGAGATGCAGGTGAAGCGGCTGATCAATCGCGTGTCGGTTGAGGCGTCGTTCTTCAAGAAGCTGTCACCGATGGAGAACCTGCTCTACGCCATGCGGCTGTACGGGCGCACCGGCGAGGATCTGCGGAGCGAGATCACGACGATCCTCGGTGGACTGGGGATCAAGGCGGATCGGATCAACGCGCCACTGGAGCAGATGTCACGCGGGATGCAGCAGAAGGTCGCGATCGCGCGTGCGTTCCTGACCTCGCCGGTCCTGCTGCTGCTGGATGAGCCGACGACCGGCCTCGATCCGCGCTCGAAGAAGGACGTCCAGAAGTTCGTCCACGAGCTGCGCGATCGCCATGACGCGACGATCGTGATCTGCTCGCACGACATGGATGAGGCCGAGGCGCTGTGCGATCGGATCGCGATTATGGACGACGGCCAACTGATCGCCATCGGCACCGTCGAGGAACTCAAGCAGCTCGTTCGCGAGCGCGATGGACTGGCTAGCCCGTCGCTCGAAGATGTGTTTATCGCACTGACTGGTCGGAACCTGACGGACGACCACGAAGACAATCCGGCTGAAGCGGCCTGAGAGAGGAAACGACCATGTCGCAAGCGCGATCACTCTCGCCGGTCGCGACGCTGGGGCGGGAAGCGCGGGCGTCTTACGCCTTCGTCGAGCGCAACTGGAATCTGACCAAGCGGTATTGGGGCTGGGAAATCGCGTTCCTGATCTACTCAGCCGCCTCGTCGATGTCGATCATGTTCATCGGCAAGGCGCAGGGCGATCAGGACACGCAGCTCCTGCTGTTTCTGGCGATCGGCACGCTCGTCTGGAGCTATCTGAACTCGGTCTTCATGAACATGGCCGAGATGATCGCCTGGGAACGCTGGGAGGGGACGATTGAGTACACGATGATGGCCCCGATCAACCGGCTGACCCACATGGTTGGCCAATCGATCTTCGCGATCATCTACGGAATCATCCGCTCGGCGCTGCTGCTTGGCGTGCTGGCGATGTTCTTTGACATCAATCTCCGCGGCGCGAACCTGGTCGGGGCGCTGCTGACGATCGTCATCGGCAGCCTGTCGTTTATCGGGTTCGGCATTATCGGCGCGGTGCTACCGCTCCTGTTCCCGGAAAAGGGCGAGCAGATGACGTTCATCATCTCGTCCATCCTGTTGCTCGTCTCGGGTGTCTACTACCCAATCGACGTGCTGCCGGGCTGGATGCAGGCGCTGTCGACGATCTCACCGGCGACGTATGTGCTGGACGCGATGCGCGCAGCGATTCTCGACGGCACCGGGACGATCGACCTGCTGCCGAAGATGTTGCCGCTCCTGGTTATCGGACTCATTACCGTCCCGCTCGGCATGGCGGTCTTTGGGTACTTCGAACGCTATGCCAAACGAACGGGACGCCTGAAGCGAAGTGGATAAGCCTCTCAAGCTTGGGGGCACGGAGGTTACGGTGCGAACGATGCATGTCATTGACACAACCATCGGCAGTAAGAAGAACGGAGATCTCTCACACGTCGTCGCACGTGAGGGAAGCGAGCTCGCCAGGTGCCTGCGGCGGCGTGGCTGGCGAGCGGCGCTCGGCTGGAGGTCAGAGAACGACGACGGCTCGGTCTGGCTGGTTCGGTTCGAGCCGGCTGACGACTCGGTAGTCCAATCTGATCCTCAGACTGACGATGACGCGCTCATGGAAGGATTGACGCAGGGCGGATCGTGATAGGACTCAGGGCGCGGCTCGATCCATATCGGCTGTACCTGCTCATCTGCGCGGCGAGCACGTTCTTTCTCTGGCTGGCGTTCAGCGTGAACCTGGTCTTCCAGGTCGAGCGCGTCGGCCTCAGCCCGCTCCAGCTCGTGCTGGTCGGGACCGTGCTGGAAGCAACCTGCTTCCTGTTCGAGATCCCGACCGGCATCGTCGCCGACGTCTACAGTCGTCGGCTCTCGGTCATCATCGGCATGGCGCTGCTTGGTGCAGGCCTGCTCGTCGTTGCGGTGCCGTCGTTCGGGATTATCCTGCTGGGTAACGTCATCATGGGGATCGGCTATACGTTCCTCAGTGGCGCGCAGGAAGCATGGATCGTCGATGAGATTGGCGAGCGCCGGGCCGGCGCAGCGTTCCTGCGTGGATCGCAGGCGAGCCAGATCGGCACGCTAGTCGCGACGCCGATCGGTGTGGCGCTGGCAACGATCTATCTCAACCTGCCGATCGTCATCGCCGGATTTCTGATGCTCGGCCTGGCGATCTTCCTGATTGCGGCAATGACGGAGCACGGCTTCCAGCCCACCCCACGCGAGGACCGCAGCTCGTGGGGACACATGCGCGAGACGTTCCTCGACGGCGCCCGCCTCACGCGGCGGCGACCGCTGCTGTTAACCATCTTTGCGATCACGTTCTTCTTTGGCATGGCGAGTGAGGGCTTCGACCGACTGTCGCCGGCTCATCTGCTGGACTCGTTCGCGCTGCCAACATTCGGCGGGCTCCAGTCAGTTGTCTGGTACGGCATTCTGACGTTCACGGCCGCCGTGTTGAAGATCGTGTTTGCGGAGATTCTGCGACGACGGATCGACACCAGCAGCCACCAGGTGGTGACACGCTCCCTGCTGACAATCGACACGCTGCTCGTCGTCGCGATGGCCGGGTTTGCACTAGCCGGCAACTTCGCCGTCGCAGCCATTGCGTTCGTCGGCGCCTCTGCGCTGCGCGGGATCAACGCACCACTCACGTCGGCCTGGATCAACCAGAGCATCGATCCGCGCGTCCGCGCGACAGTGATTTCGATGAGCGGGCAGGCGGATGCGCTCGGACAGATTGCCGGCGGCCCCGGCATTGGCGCGATTGGCTCAATTTTCTCGCTGCGCGCGTCGCTGACGGCGGCCACAATCGCACTGCTGCCAAGCCTTCTGCTCTATGGACGTGCGCTGGGTCAGGGAGAGAAGCCGCTGGTGACGGCTGATCCGCAGGCGGTGCTGCAATCCTCGGCTGACTCCGACTAAAGCGTTCCCGATTCACTGGCTGACGACAAATGTGATGGCTTTGTAGTTGCGCCCTCCCCTACCCACTGCCTAGAATCGAAGCACGCACGCGGACAGTGGGGTATCGCGTGCGACTGCAAGGTGGGGGGACAGAGCCATCCCAGCCGGGACTTTGCTGGTCGCCCAATCCGGCGGCCCAACCGTGGTCATGAATGCCAGCCTGGCCGGCATCATTGCCGCTGCGCAGCAGAGCGGGAGATACGGTTCCATCCTGGGCGCTGCCAATGGCGTTGAGGGTGTGCTGAACGACGCGCTGATCGATCTGACCTGCGTGTCGGACGAGCGGCTCGCGCGCTTGCGGGCGACGCCTTCGGCTGCGCTCGGCACGAGTCGTCATCGACCCAGCGAATCCGAGATCACGACGATCCTCGACCGGTTCGCGAAGCTGGGCATTACGGCGTTCCTGCCGATCGGTGGCAACGACACCGCTGAGACAGCACTGCGTCTGCACGCCGAAGCCGCGCAGCGCGGCCAGACGTTGCAGGTCGTGACCATCCCCAAGACCATTGACAATGACCTTCCTGAAACCGACCACTGCCCGGGCTACGGCTCGATCGCGCGCTACACCGCACTGGCGGTGCGCGACGCCGCGTTCGATACACGGGCAATGCGCCAGATCTATCCGGTGAAGATCATCGAGGTCATGGGCCGCAACGCCGGCTGGCTCACCGCCAGCGCTGGCCTGGCCCTCAGCGACGATCTCCCACAGCCAATCCTCTGCCTGCCGGAACGACCCGTCGACGGCGTCGACACGCTGACGCAGCTTGTCGCGGCGACAATCGATCGCGACGGCTACGCCGTGCTGATAACGCCGGAGACGATGCGCTGGGCGGATGGGACGCCGGTCGGCGGTACGACGCCGGAGTGGACCGACGCCTTCGGGCATGCGTACTACCGCGGAGTCGGCACCACGCTGAGCCGCGAGCTCAGCAGCCGCCTCGGCATTCAGGCACGCTACGACAAGCCGGGCACAATCGCACGCATGGCGATGGGCTCGGCGTCATCAACTGACCTGACTGAGGCCGAACAGGTTGGACGGGCAGCTGTCCAGCGCGCTATCGGCGGAGACTCCGGTGTGATGGTGACTATCTGCCGGACAAGCACTGATCCTTACACTGTTGATTACGGCGTCGCGCCGCTCGATCGCATTGCGACCATCGAGCGACGCCTGCCGGATTCCATGATCGATCCAACCGGCCACAGCGTCACGAACGAGTTCCGCGCCTGGGCGCGACCGTTACTGGGCGATCCTATGCCGGAGTACGAGGTACTCATATGAACGCATTCGAGCGACAGACGATTCGACACCTCATGAGTGTTTCTGCAACGATCCTCATCCCCTTCGTGCTCGTCGGGGCACTGCTCGGGGGCTGGGCAGGCGTGTTCATCGCCGTCGGGATCGGCCTCGGTGTGCAGGCCCTCGCCTTTGCGATGGCGCGGCCACTGCTGCTGCGGATGATGCGGGCGGATATTGCAGATTCCGAAACACACCCTGAGCTGCTCAGCACGGTCTACGAACTGGCGGATGCAGCGGGCGTGTCACGCCCTGTCGTCGCAATCTCGCAGATTCGCACGCCGAACGCGTTCGCGGCTGCTACGCCGGGCGGCGGGATCATCGGCGTGACAGCCGGCCTGCTCGAGTTCCTGCCGCACGACCAGCTCGCGGCTGTGCTGGCTCACGAAATCGCCCACCTTGAACGGCGCGACCGCACCGGCGTGACGATCGCTGCGATGCTCGGTTCGCTGCCGGGCTACATCGCCGCCGCCAGCGGCTCTGACCTGCTCTACGACCGCGCGTTCCGACGCCGCATTCCACGCGCCTGGGGCGGGCGGCATCTGCGGCCGATTCGCGATGCGATCGCGTTCGTCAGCATGCCGTTCACGGCACTCCTCATTCGCGTCAGCTCCGAGCGCAGCGATGAGTTCCATGCCGATGCTGAGGCGGCCCGACTGATCGGCGACCGTGAACCGCTGATCGCCGCGCTGCGCAAGATCGGCGCGCTGGCCGGACGAGTGCCAGCTCCGGTGAACCCGGCGCTCTGCAGCCTGATGGTTATCCATCCGTTCGGACCGGAGCGGTTGAGTCGGCTGATCGACACGCACCCAACAACGGGCGAGCGCGTTGCACGATTGGCCGATGCCGAAGCCGACCTGTGACCGACACTCCGACAATCTCTGATTTGCTGGCTCCAGGACTCTGCGTCGTCTTCTGCGGCTACAACCCTTCGCTCACATCGAGTGTTACCGGCAACCACTACGCCTTCCCCGGCAATCGCTTCTGGCGCGTACTGGAGGCAGCCGGGATCACCGAGCGACGCTACCTGCCGTCTGAAGACACTGAGCTGCTCGCAAAGGGCATCGGCTTTACCAACATCGTCGCGCGACCGACCCGGCGAGCTGATGAGCTGACGCGTGACGAGATTCGCGAGGGAGCGGCCCTGCTGCGCGAGAAGATCGAGCGCTACCGACCAGCGGCGATGGCCTATACCGGCATCGGCGTGTATCGCTGGCTGCGCGGCTCATCGCGACCGACCTGGGGCATCCAGCCGGAGCCGGTTGTCCCCGGAACGGTCGATCTCGTCCTGCCTTCGCCATCGGGCCTCAACCGCATGACCTTCGATGAGCTTGTCGAGCATTACCGCGCAGTCGTGCCATTTCTCGACCAACGGGCTTGACAATTGAGCCGCACGATCTGACCCTCGTCGTACTGACAACCGCCTGAAAGGGAGCATGACGTGATTGAGATTGATCGCCAGGCGCTGATCGACACGACGGCGGAGCTGGTCCGCATCCCATCCATCAACCCGAGCCTCGTTCCAGGAGCGAGCGGCGAGAAGGACATCGCCGAGGCGATTGCGGCGCGGCTGCGCAAAACGCCGGGCATCACCGTTGAGCTGCAGGATGCGGGCGATGGACGACCGAACGTGATTGCATCGGTGGGCTCCGGCTCCGGGCGAACGCTCATGCTCAACGGTCACATCGATACGGTCGGCGTCGCCGGTATGGAAGACCCGTATTCAGGTCGAGTCGAGGGCAACCGGCTCTACGGCCGCGGCGCGGACGATATGAAGGCGGCGATGGCTGCCGCGCTGGTGCTGCTGGAAACGATCGCGAATGCTGGCGACTTCCCCGGCAAGCTCATCGTTACCTTCGTCGTTGACGAGGAGCACTCCAGCATAGGCACTGAAGCGATCTGCCGCGAGATTGAGCGCTGGAAGCCTGACGCCGCCCTGATCCTCGAAGCGACCGGACTGAACCTCTGCATCGCCCACAAGGGCTTTGTCTGGGCGACGATTACGACGCAGGGATTCGCCGCACACGGCAGCCGCTACGAAGTCGGCATCGATGCAATCGCACACATGGGGCGTGTTCTGTCGAAGCTTGAGCAGTATTCGCGCGACCTCGAAGCACGCGAGCCGCACCCGCTGGTTGGTCCGCCGTCAATGCACGCATCGCTCATTCGTGGTGGGCAGGAGCTGTCGTCGTATCCCGAGACGTGCGAGCTGGAGATCGAGCGCCGGACGATCCCCGGCGAGTCGCGCGAGAGCGTGACCCGCGAGCTGCAGGAGATACTCGACGCGCTGGCGAGCGAGGATGAGCAGTTCAATGCGTCGCTGGAAATCGGCCTGAGCCGCGACTCGTTCGAGATCGGTCGCGAGGCCGAGATCGTGCAAACGGTCGGTCGCGTCGCTCAGGAGGTGCGGGGCGAAGCGCCGGAGATCCTCGGGGCGGCCGGGTGGATGGATTCGTCACTGCTCGACAAGGTCGGCGTGCCGGTCGTCATCTTCGGGCCGGACGGTGATGGCGGCCACGGGCTCGTGGAGTGGTCCGATCTGGATGTGCTCGAAACGTTCGCCACGATTCTCGGGCAGGTGTGCTACGACTATTGCGCAGCGCGCTGACCTAGCGGCGGCGCTGCTCCGACCAGTCCTTGAGGCGCTCGGCGAGGACGTGCATGCCGCCACGCGCTGACTCCGGATCGGCCGGCGTCACGCCAAAACGACGCATGATCCGGTCGACCACGACTGAAAGCAGGACGGCAACGCAGACAACGAAGATGACCCAGGCGAGCATCAGCCCTCCAGCCCGTGAGATCGACACGCCGGATACGCGGTTGTCGTATCTGGCACCATTGAGCATACCCTCTTCTGGTGGCCCGCACCGGAGCGGGCCGCTATCATTGCTAGTCGCGACCGAACGTACAGAGCCTGCCCGCTGCTGCGGTTGCTCGTGAAGACTCTCAGGAGCATCGATGTCCACCGGTGACCTACTCTTCATCTTCGCCTTCATCGTCCTGCCGACGATCATTCTCGTCAGCTGCATCTGGACGCTCCTGCTGATCCGCGCGGGCGTGCTCCTGCCGGAGCGTCGCCACATTCAGCCGGCCGCAGAGACGACAAGCGCTGAATTGAGCGACGATGTCATTGTGAACACCGCCGTCGAAACGGCGATCGTCGCGGCACCAACTGCCGCGGTCGTAGCCGTCGAGCCGGAGCCGGAAGTAGCGCCAGTCGTTGCCGCCGAAGAGACGGTTGTCGAAGCGCCGGTGGCCGATCCGGAGCCGGTCCTTGTCAGCGAGATCGTTGAGGACGCAGAGACGGAGCCGCCGACGGACGACGTGGCCGACGAGCGCTTCGAGAAAACGACCGACTTCCCGGTAATCACCGATGCGATGCTGGCCGAGGCGGACGAGCATGAGCAGGTCGGTGCTGAGGATGACGTGGTGGTCGTGTCACAGCCCGAACCTGTGGCCGAGCCGGCGACCATGCCCATGCCTGCGCCGGTCGCCGAACAACTGGCCACGCCGTCGGCTCCGGAGGCGTCGCAGCCAGACCCTGCACCAGAGCTGGACGTGCTGTTCGTCCCGCTACCGGACGACGAGCCGGCCGACGACTTCGCTGACGTGGCGGCGGACGCACCTGCGGCCGACGACGCCGCTGCTGACGATGAGCAGGATGGCGAGAGCGGCGGGACGCGCGAAGGTCGCTCCCGGCGCAAGCCGGTGCGCCGGGTCGCCCAGCTACGCCCGTCGGAGGAGCAAGCCAACAGCATCAGCCCGATGGGCAGTCTGCTGCGCCGCTCCCGCTCCGGGTCCTCGCGCTAACAGCGCACGCTAGCGCGCCAGCTCGAACGCCTCATGCAGCGCCCGGACGGCGCGGGTCGCCTCGTTGCCGGCGATGGCGCACGAGATATTCAGCTCGCTCGATCCCTGTGCAATCGCGATGATGTTAATGCCGGCTGCGCCGAGCGTCGAGAAGACGCGACCAGCCACGCCCGGTGTGCCGCGCATGCGCTCGCCGATGACGGCGACGATAGCGAGGTCGCGGTCAACGACAATCGACTCGACCCGGCCCATCTCCAGGTCCGGGGCGAACTCGGCCCGCAACTCGCGCTCGATCGCTGCGACGTGGCCCTCCTCCAGCAGGAAGGTCAGCGAGTGCTGCGACGATGCCTGCGAGATCATGTAGACGTTCGCGTTTGTGCGACCGATCGCGCGGAAGATACGGCTCGTCGTGTCGGTCACGCCGATCTGACCACGCCCGAAGACCGTGACAGCCGCAAAGCCGGTGACTGACGCCAGCGCCTTTGCCGGTCGGCGGGTGCCGTTATCACCATTCTCCTGGCCCGGCGCGTCCGCGCCGATCAGCGTACCGACGTGATCCGGATTGAAGGTGTTCTGAATCCGAATCGGGATGCCTTTCTCAACCGCCGGATGCATCGTCTTCGGGTGAATCACCTTCGCGCCGAAGTAGGCGAGCTCGGTCGCCTCGGCGTAGCTCACGCGATCCAGCATGCGCGCCTCGGGCACGATGCGCGGGTCGGCGGTCAGGACGCCATCGACGTCGGTCCAGATCTGCACCTCGTCAGCGTCGAGCGCGTAGCCGAGAATGGCCGCCGAATAATCCGAGCCGCCGCGACCCAGCGTCGTCGTCAGCCCTTGCTCGTCCGCGCCGAAGAAGCCGGTGACAATCGGCATCACGCCGGTCTGAAAGAGCGGCTCCAGTGTCGAACGCGCGCGGAAGGTGGTGCGATCCAGCAGCGGCGATGCGTTGCCGAAGACGCTATCGGTCACGATCAGCGTGTCGGCTGGAACAGCCTGGGCCGGGATGCCACGGTCCTCGAGCGTCGCCGCAACCAGCAGTGTGCTCATCCGCTCGCCGAAGGACGCGATCCGGTCGCGGGCGCGGGCGGTGCATTCGCGCAGGACATAAATCGAATAGAGCAGACGCGACACCTCGTCGGCGTGGTGGGCGATGAGAGCCTCGGTCTGCCGACGCCGCTCGGCGTCCTCGACCAGCTCGAAGAGCGCCGCGAAGTGCGGAGCCAGCAGATCGGCCCGCACGGCGTCAACGCCCTCGGAATCACCGTGCGCTGCTGCGTCGGCGCGCGACAGCAGCAGATTGGTAATGCCGCTCATGGCCGAAAAGACACCGACGATGCGCTCGTCCTGCGTCCGCTGCGCGGCGAGAATGTCGGCCGTATTCGAGATCGCGGCCGCGCTGCCTACCGAAGTCCCCCCAAATTTCAATACCCGCATCGTCGTCCCCATAATGCTGTTCAACCCGCATGCCACGCGCTCCGGCGACGCCGGAGCATCACGTGATTGTGACATGTCCGCGTCATTGGCTGGTAATAGACGGCAATGCGACAATCGAGCGACGCGATACGGGCCGAAGAAGAGGGGAAGACATGGTACAGATCGAGATTGATCCGGCAGTCGTCGAAGAACGCATCATGACGCTCGGCGCGATCGGTGCCTGCCATGACACCGGCGTCTGCCGCGCCGCGCTGACGCCGGAGTGGATCGACGCACAGGCACTGGTTGAGCAATGGTGCAAGCAGATCGGCCTCACCACCCGCATGGACGCCGTTGCGAACCTCTGGGGTCGGCTGGAAGGAACCGAGGGCGGTAAGGTCATCGCCTCCGGCTCGCACATCGACTCGCAGCTGCCAGGCGGCCGCTACGACGGTGCCCTTGGCATCATCGCAGCAATCACCGCTGTCGAGGCGCTGAAGCGCCAGTTCGGCGCGCCGAAGCGTCCGCTAGAGATCGTCTCGTTCTGCGAAGAAGAGGGCAGCCGCTTCAACGGCGCGCGCTTCTGGGGCTCGCGGGGCATTAGCGGCGCGATTGCCGAAGGAGACGCTGAGGCGATCTCGAGCTACGACGGCACCACATTGGCCGAAGCAATGCGCGACATCGGCCTTGATCCCGCCAGGTTCGCCGACGCGGTTCGCCACGACATCGAAGCATTCATCGAGCTGCATATCGAGCAGGGGCCGGTGCTGGAGCTGGAAGACCTGCCGGTCGGCGTCGTCAACATCATCAACGGCTCGAAGGGCTACAACGTTCGCGTTGTTGGCGAGACAAACCACGCCGGCGCGCGCCCGATGGACACGCGCCGAGACGCGCTGGTCGGTGTCGCCGAAATGGTTCTGGCGATCAATCAGAACGCGCTGACAATGGGTCGGCCGGCCGTCTCAACTGTCGGGCGGCTGAACGTCGATCCGAACCTTGGTCCTGCGGTTCCAGGAAAGGTCGACTTCACGATCGACTGCCGCCACAACGACGCGGCAAAGCTCGAGGAGCTTTCCAGCGCCCACGAGCAGGCGATCACACGCATTGCCGAAAAGCGCGATCTGGAAATCAGCTGGACCAGCCGACCGCCGCTCGCGCCGTGCCCCTGCGATCCGGAGATCGTCCGCGTCCTCGAAGAATCGGCCAAGAGCCAGAACATCCCGTCGCTGACGATGCCCAGCGGGGCACTGCACGATACGCAGCGCATCTCGGAGGTCGCACGGGTCGCAATGGTCTTCGTCCGTAGCAAGGATGGCCGCAGCCATACGCCGGAAGAGTTCACCTCAATTGAGGACGCGGTCGCTGGAATCAGGGTTCTGGCCGGTGCGCTCCACGCGCTTGCCTACTGATGCGTCGGTGGCATCGATGGCTGCTGACGGGCTTTCTCGTCTGCGCAACCGCGCTGCTCGTTCTTGCGCTCGGCTTTGCGTCGTATCGCGGCTCGCGCGAACACCGCACCGTCGAGCCGACCGCAGCACTCGAGCAGGCAATCGAAACCGCGCGGCGCGCAGAAGCGACACAGGCAGCGCCAACACCGACCGTCGTGCCGCCAACGGCATCGACGCAACCCGCGCCATCAATTGCAGCGCCAACTGCAACGGCAGACGCCTCACCGACGGCTACACCGATGCCTGCGCCTGACCGGGTGACTGCCCAGCTCTGGCGCTGGCGTGCCGCCACGGCATGGACGGCAATGAACCGGACGTTCGCCGTCGAGGACACGGGCCTCTATCGCGAACGCTACGGTGTGAATGCGAAGTTTGATGTCGCCTTCCTCTGGCCCATGACGCAGGTCTTCGGCAGCGCAACCGACCTGGCCAGCCTCTCACCGCCGCTCGCATCACGGGCGGACGTGCGGACCGTTACTGACGCGCTCGCCGGCTATCGCGACGATTCTCGCGAGCCGCCCGGATTCTCGTCATATCTCGCGCCGCCGGTCGGCTGGCTGAGTGATCGCTACTATGACGACAACGTCTGGCTCGGCGTCGAGCTGGTGCGCTCATACGACATTACTCACGACCCGGACGCCCTGAAATACGCCGATGAGATCTTCGATTTCCTGATTTCCGGTTGGGACACCGAGGGTCCAGACGAGGGTGGTATCTACTGGATCGAGTCCGACTCAAACCATGACCGCAACACGGTCACGACCGGCACTGCGGCCCTGCTCGGACTGATGCTGCACGACAGGCTGTCTGACGAAGCGCGGCGCATTGAGGTGCTTGACTGGTCGGCGCGGATGTACGCCTGGGTATACGAATACCTGGCGGACGAGGACGGGATCTTCAGGGATCACGTACGGGATGATGGCTCAATCGACTATGCCGTCTACTCCTACAACCAGGGGGCGATGATCGGCGCGAACCTGTGGTTCCATCGGCTGACCGGCGACGCGCTCTTCCTTGACCGTGCGACCCGCACAGCCCAGGCTGTGCTGGCACTGGAAGATGGTCGCTATTTCGAGGGGCAGGAGATCGCATTCAATGCCATCTTCTTCCACTATCTGCTCGACCTCGACCAGATCCGGCCCGACCCTGCCTATCGTCAGGCGCTGCTGCGCTATGCGGACTACGTCTGGAACGAGCGGCGCGACCCGGAGAGCGGGCTGGCCACGACATCGATGCCGCTGACGCTGCTCGATCAGGCCGCGATGGTGCGGCTGCTGGCGCTGGCTGCCGCAGCCAGCGAGTAACCAAGCGCAAAGCTTGCCAGCCAGATTTGCGATACTGCATCTGCCGACACGGGTAAACGAAGGGACGAACCGGCCATGCCGATCGGCGATGTACTGCGTGGGCAGCGAATCCGCCTCGACGCCATCAACCGCGACGACCTGCCAGCGATGATGGGCTGGTGGCAGGACAACCCGGCGCTACGGCACTTCGACGCCATCCCGGCCTTGCCGCGCACACTGGAGCAAGTTCAGCAGTGGGCCGAGGCGTACCACGACTCCGACAAGGGCTTTCGCTTTGCCATCCGGCTGCTGGCTGACAGTCGGATCATCGGTGTCATCGACATCGATGGCATTCTCTGGAACCAGCGCGTCGGCTGGATCAGCCTGATCATCGGGGATGACGCGTTCCGCGGGCAGGGCTTCGGGCAGGAGGCGATGGAAATTGCGATGCGCTTCGCCTTCGATGAGCTGAACCTGCACCGGCTGCAGCTTTCAGTGTTCGCCTATAACACCAACGCTATTGCGCTCTACGAGCGGCTGGGGTTCCAGCTTGAGGGCGCAATGCGCGAGTTCGTGCAACGCGACGGCCAACGCTACGACATGCAGATCTACGGTCTGCTGTACGACGAATGGCGTTCGATGCATGCAGCGCAGGCAACTGACAATGAGCGATGACACCCACGATGCACTACTGCAATTCTTCAGTGCGCTATCCGACGAATCGAGGCTGGCGCTTGCCGGCTCGCTCGCCCGCACGTCGGCGACGGTTGATGAGCTGGTCGAAGCCACGGGCCAACGGCGGCAGGACATCGTCCGCAACCTGGGGATGCTCGCGACAGCGGGCATCGTTGAGACAGAGCCGGACGACCGGGCGCGTTGGCGGCTGGCGGCTCAGCAGTTGCGTGAGCAGCGCCGAGCGGCGCTCGCCCGCCAGTCCACGCCGCCGAGCGACATCCCGGCAGATGCGACCGAGAATGAGCGCCGGGTGCTGGCGACGTTCTTCGACGGCGAGCGGCTGAAGGAGATACCGGTTGGGCGCGAGAAGAAGCTGATCGTGCTGCGCTGGCTCGCAGGTCGATTCGCGGCGGGCAGGCGCTACGATGAGCGCGAGGTCAACGCGATTATCAAGCAGCATCACGCCGATTCGGCGGCGTTGCGCCGCGAAATGGTCGATCACGGGCTAATGCGGCGCGAGTCCGGCGTGTACTGGCGGGTGGATGATGCGCCGACGTCCGACTAGCCACCGTTGGCGCTGATTGATCTGCGTCGGCATACTCAACAGAATACATCCGGCGCACGCGCCGCCTGACCATCGACGTGATCACAGGAGGAACGACCGCAATGGGGCTGATGGACGGCAAGAAGTGCCTTGTCATGGGGATCGCAAACCAGCGCTCAATCGCCTGGGGGATCACGCAGGCGCTGCACCGCGAGGGTGCATCACTGGCGTTCGCCTATGCTGGCGAGCGGATTCGATCGAACGTCGAGAAGCTGGCGGCGACGCTGGAGACTGACGAGGAGATCCCCATCCTGCCGTGCGACGTGCAGGACACGGCCCAGATCGAAGCACTGTTCGACACGCTGAAGGACCATTGGGGCAGCCTGGATGTGTTCGTCCATTCAATCGCCTTTGCGCGACAGGAGGATCTGTCCGGCACGTTCAGCGAGCTCCCGTGGGACGGCTACGCACTCGCTCAGCACGTCTCGGCATACTCGCTGATTGAAACCAGCCGCTTCGCCAAGCCGCTCATGGAAGCAGCAGGCGGCGGGAGCATCATGACGCTTTCCTATCTGGCCGCCGAGCGCGTCGTTGACAAGTACAACGTCATGGCGGTCGCGAAGGCGGCGCTCGAATGCAACATGCGCTACCTCGCCGCCGAATTCGGACCCAGCAACATCCGCGTCAACGCCATTTCGGCCGGGCCGCTCAAGACGCTCGCGGCCAGCGCCGTGAAGGGCATCAGCACGGCACGCGATGTCATGGAGGAGCGCGCGCCGCTGCGCCGCAACATCACCCAGGAAGAGGTCGGCAACGTCGGTCTGTTCCTCGCGTCGAATCTGTCGTCCTGCGTGACCGGCGAAACGATCTACGCTGACAACGGGTTCAACATCCTGGCGATGTAGCGCCGGTGAGCGAGGCTGACCGGCCAACTGAGCACGGCACGTCCAGCGTCACCTGGCTCGGGCACTCGACGACGCTGATCCGGACCGGCGGGCAGCACCTGCTGACCGATCCGATCCTGCGGCGTCGAGTCGCGCATCTTCAGCGCCGCCGCGACATTCGTCCGGCGGCGCAGCCGCCTCAGATCGACGTTGTCCTGCTCTCGCATCTCCATCTCGATCACGCAGACTTGCCGACCCTGCGTCGGTTGGGCGATTCTGCGCCACTGATCGTGCCGCAGGGCGCAGCGGATTGGTTGCGACGGCGCGGCCTACCGCACGCTGAAGAGATCGCCATCGGTGAAACGCGCCTGATCGGCAATACACGTGTGCGAGCGGTTTCGGCAATGCACTCTGGCCATCGCATTCCGTTCGGACCAACGACCGAGACAATCGGCTTCGTTATCGAAGGTAGCCACACGATCTACTTCGCTGGCGACACCGATCTGTTTGATGACATGGCCACGCTGGGGGCTGAGATCGATCTGGGGCTGATTCCGGTCTGGGGCTGGGGGCGCACGCTCGGCACCGGCCACCTCGACCCCGAGCGCGCAGCTCGGGCGGTTGGCCTGATTCAGCCGCGCCTGGCTGTACCGATCCATTGGGGGACGTTCCACCCCTATGGCACCGGCCTGCGCGATCGCCGCTTCCTGACCGAGCCGGCCAGGCAGTTCGCTGATTTTGCGCGCGATCTTGCGCCGGACGTACACATCCACATCGCCGAACCCGGTGACGAGATCCGGCTGGACTAACCGCTACTGCTGCGCTTTCGGCATGACCGAGTCGGCAACCTCAGGCAGCGCCTCGCTCGCGCCACGCCAGCGGCGCAACGGCTCGCGCGCCTGCGCGAACGTCCAGACGACGAAGAAGATCGCGGTCGCCACCAGGACAATCGCAGCGCCGGATGCCACGTTCCAGTAGTACGAGATGTATAGCCCGCAGATGCCGGACACAACCCCGATACCGGCCGAGAGCACCAGCATCGGCGGCAGGCGATCAGCCACAAGGCGCGCGGTCGCAGCCGGCGTAATCAGCATCGCCAGAACCAGAATGTTGCCGACGGTCTGCAGGGCCGTCACGATGGCCAGCGCCAGCAGGATCAGAAAGAGCTGGTCGTAGCGCCACAGGTGGACGCCGAGCGATGTCGCCAACGTGCGATCGAACGTAATCAGGACGATCTCGCGGCGGAAAATCAGCAGCACGGCCAGCACGACAACAGCAATGGCCGCCGTCAGCAGCAGGTCGGTCTGGCTGACACCAAGGATGTTACCGAGCAGGAACGAGGTCAGGTCGCGCGAATAGGAGCGCGTCGAGCTGATCAGGGCAATGCCGAGCGCAAACGCGCCAGCGAACATCACGCCGATGGCCGTGTCTTCGTGCAGGCGTTCGGACTGGCTGAGGATGCCGATACCGAGCGAGACGACGGCCGCCGCGACGAGCGCGCCGATGAAGATGCTGGAGCCGAGCAGGAACGCGATGACGATGCCGGGGAAGACGGCGTGCGCGAACGCGTCACCGACGAACGCCATGCCGCGCAGGACGACGAACGCGCCGACAACACCGCAGACGAGCCCGACGATCATGATCGCCAGGAAGGCGTGCTGCATGAAGACGAGCTGCCACGGCTCGGTGATCCAGCCAACGATCGACAGGCTATACATGGACGTGCGCGTCCTCGCCGTGGATGTGCAGGTGCGAGATGTCGCCGAACGCGACTGCGATCGTCACCGGCGTCAGCGCCTCGGCAGGTGGGCCAAGCGCGACTGTCCGACGGTTCAGAACCAGCACGCGGTCGCTGACATCCCGCGCGCAATCGAGGTTGTGGGTCGCCATCACGACGCACTTGCCGTCCTCGCGCAATGAGTGGATGACCTGCTCGAACAGCGCTTCGGTTGGTGCATCGACGCCGGTGAACGGCTCATCGAGCAGGTAGATCGCCGCCGGTCGGATGAGAGCACGAGCCAGAATGACGCGTTGCTGCTGTCCGCCCGAGAGACGCCCGATCTGAGTATCGGCATGGTGGCGCATGCCAACGACATCCAGCGCCCGAAGCGCATCGTTGCTACTCTCGCGGCGGAGCGGCCGCCAGCGGCTGGTCTCGCGATACGCGCCCATCAGGACGAGATCGAGGACGCTGGCCGGCAGTGACCAATCAAGCTTGTCGCGCTGGGGGACGTAATTGATCTCCTGGCGAGGATGGCTGCCGAGTGATCGGTCGAAGGTGATTGTTCCGCGATCGGGACGCACATGACCGGCGATGATCTTCAGCAGCGTGCTCTTGCCTGCGCCGTTCGGCCCGACGAAGCTGACGACCTCGCCGGCACGGAGCGTCAGGGACACATGATCGAGTGCCACGCGGTCATCGTAGCTCGCGGAGATATCTGTGAGCGCAACCAGGTCGCCGGTGCTCAACGTAGCGCCTCCACAATCCGCGTCGTGTCCGTCCGCATCATCCCGATGTAGGTATCAGCGCCGCTGCCGTCCGGGCCGAGCGAGTCCCCATAGAGATCGCTGACCACTGAAACCCCGGCATTATTGGCGATCTGATTCGCCAGCGCCGGATTCAGCGCCGCCTCGGTGAAGATCGCCTTGACGCCAGACTCCTTGATCGCGTCGATCAGCGCGGCAGTATCGCGTGCTGAAGGCTGCGACTGCGAATCAAGGCTCGGGATGATTGTGCCGATCAGCGTGAGACCGTACGCGTGAACATAGTAGCCAAAGGCGTCATGATTCGTCACGATCTTGCGCTGATCCTCAGGGATCGTCGCAATTTGCTCCCGAATCCAGCCGTCGAGATCGTCCAGCTCGGCGAGGTAAGTATCGGCGTTGGCTTCGTAGGCAGCGCGGTTGTCGGGATCAGCAGCGATCAGCGCGTCGCGGATGTTGGCGACCATGATCTTGGCGTTGGCCACATCGAACCAGACATGCGGGTCGTTGTGGCCATGATCGTGGTTAGCCTCGTCTTCATGATCGTGCTCAGCGGCCGCCAGCGGGGTGATGCCGTCGGTGACGATCGTTACCGGCGCATTCGTCTCGGACGCATCGATCATGTCGGATACCCAGGCATCGAGATCCAGCCCGTGCTCGATCACAACATCCGCGTTGGCGACAAAGCGCATCTCGCGCGGCGTCGGTTCGTACGAGTGGGGGTCGGCATTCGCCGGCACGATGCTCTGCACATCGACGTGCTCGCCACCGACGTTGCGGGCCATGTCGGCGATAATCGTGGTTGTTGTCACGACGTTGAGCTTGCCGGGAGCGTTCGATTCTTCACCACCACAGGCGGCAAGCACCACGCTTCCAATAACAAGTAGAACTAGTGCCGGAATAATTCGCATTCCGATCCGCCGCATACCCCGCGCCCCGCTCATCCGTCGCACGACTTACCCAGTATTGATACCGAGTCTCAATAACGTAGTCGATGATACCGTGTCACTTGCGCTACGCCAAGAGCAATCGTGCGGAAGATCCCGCTGCCGCTGCGGATCGGGTACGATCGCGGCCAGATAGTGGGAAGAGAGTGGGCGTATGCGACGTTACGGATACAGGTGTGGCTCGTGTGCCGAAGAGTTCGACATCGAGCGGCCGGTCGAAGAAGCAGGTGAGCCGACGACCTGTCCATTCTGCGGACAGGTCGCTACGCGCATATTCCATGCGCCAAAGTTTCTTTTCAAGGGCGATCCAAGTGATAACCGGCCGGTTTGGCACAATCACGGTGCGTTTGGCCACGCACATCCACCCCGCCGCGGGCATCACCCGCCGGGTATCGAAGACGAGTGAACCGTTCACCGTCAAATGCAGGTAGAGGACAGTTAATGGCGAAGACAGTACAGATTTCCGACGCCGTGCGGGCATTCCTGAACGAGCCGCGCTTTGCAGTGCTGGCGACGATCGGCGCAGATGGCACACCGCAGCAATCCGTCATGTGGTACGAGCTGCAGGGCGACACGATTATGATGAATACGACCGCAAGCCGAGTGAAGAACAGCAATGTTCGGCGTGACCCGCGCGTCTCGATGTGCTTCGAGGAGGGCTACACCTACGTCGCCATCCGCGGCACGGTGACCGAGATCATCGATGACACGGAGACCGCCGAGAATGACATCATCTCTCTGGCGATCCGCTATAACCCCGGAACGTCGCCGGACGAATACGGTCATTTCCGCACCGGCGATCGTCAGACACTCCGAATCTCGATCGACAAGCTCACATCGCACGGCCTCACGGACTAGTACCCCCTGCCGCACCATCCAGAACGGCCAGCGGGAATGTATTCAGCAACGAGGCGAGCGGCAGTACGCCGTTCGCCTCGTGCTGTGCCCCCGTCAGCATATTGACCCAACCCGAGGGAGCATCGCTCGGAAGAAGAACGCGCGTGTCGCCCCAGACATCCGGGCCGAGCGGAGCCTGCCCGACCTCCATGCCAGTAGCACGGGCAAGCGTCGCGAAAAGGCGCGGCACAACGGTGATCGCCCAGGCGTTGCCATCGCGCCGGGCGAAGGCCACGACGTGCCTCCGGCGAGCCCCGACCACTTCGAGCGGGATGTACTCACCGCCGACCAACAGTGCTGGGTTACTCCGGCGATAGCGTGCCAGCCTCTGCGTCACGAACAGCTTCACCGCGCCGTCGCGCCAATCGGCGAGCAGAACAGCGGGGTCCGGTGATTCGCAGCGATCGAGAAGTGCGGCGCGGCCGGCGAAGTCGACTGGGCGACGGTTGTCGGGATCGACGAGGCTGAGATCCCAGAGCTCGGTCCCCTGATAAAAGTCCGGCACTCCCGGCGCAGTCGCCTTCAGCGCCAGTTGGGCGAGTGAATTCAGCGCGCCGTACCAGGCGACCTCGCGCTGGAATGGCAGGAAGTCATCCAGGAAGGCGCGGTTGTCCGGCGCGAGCATCGCGTCGACGAAGTCGGCGACCGCCGTCTCGTACTCCGCATTCACATCGACCCAGCTCGTGTGTTGCTTCGCCTCGCGACCGGCCTTCTGCAGATACTGCTTGAGCCGGTCAGCAAACGCCGCATGATCGGCGTCCTCAAATGGCCAGGCACCGACGAGCGTCTGATACATCAAGTATTCGGTGTTGCCTTCCGGCACGAGCGTGCCATCGTCCTCGCGCAGAAAGCGTCGATTTGCCTCGCGCCAGCGATCGACACGTTCGGACCAGTCGTCGACCAGCTCCGACAGCACAGCGATGCGCGCGCGAACATCCTCGCTGCGCTTCGTGTCGTGCGTTGAGGTGGCATTCATCGTTTCCGGCCAGTCCGCGGCGCGCTTCGCAATCTCGGCATGAAAGGCGTCCGGCTCGATGCCGACGACATCCGGCTCACCGCCGACATCGTTCAGGGCGATCAAGCGGTTGTAGATGTAGAGCGCGGTGTCCTCATAGCCTTTGGCCATCACCGGACCACTGAACTGCTGGAAGCGCATGACGAACGGGATGCGCTCATCCGGCTGGCCGGCCTCGAGATAGCCAACCGGCTCCAGCAGCAGCACGCGACGGATGAAGCGCAGAGCCCGGCGCAGCTCGGGCCGATGCTGAATCGCGGTGTCGATGACCTGCTCGATCACCGGACGGTCCTCTTCGCGGACACCGACCGGGGTCGTGTAGGTGCGGTAGACCGGAAAGCGCGCAATCACCTCGGTCAGCGCCTGGCCAAGCTCGCGCTGGCCGAGATCGCGGCCGTAACGATCCGAGGCGGTCAGCCGATCGAGCCAGACGACGAGACCGCGCACGTCACCAGAGAAGAGGTCGGCCATGACTCGACGCTTCTGCTGATAGACAATCTCAGCCAGGCTGTCATCGATACCGCTGAAGCGCCGGTAGAGCGCATCCAGTTTCGGCTCGGCATCGCGGTCGACAAACAGAGCGGTGGCGAGATTGAGGAAGTCGTAGCCAGTCGTACCGGCAACCGGCCAATCGGACGGCAGGCTCTCGCCGGCGGTGAGGATCTTCTCGACAACGACATAATAGTCGCCATCGCCGCCGCCACGTTCCGTGTGGGCAGTGCGCATCAGCGTCTGCAGTCGTTCGAGATACTCGCGCGGATCGTGCAAGCCATCAACATGATCCACGCGCAGCGCAGCAACCTGCCCGGCGTGCTCCATCTCCACCAATCGGGCGTGGCGAGCGGTGAACACCTCGGGATCCTCAACGCGCATCGAGACGAGGTCAGCGATGTCGAAGAAGCGACGATAGTTAATTTCGGTACTGGCTACGCGCCAGTAGGCCAGCCGGTAGGCCTGATCTGAGAGGATGCGGTCGAGCGTGTCGAAGCTTGACGGCTCGCCGATCTGGCCGTTGATGAGCGTCAGATTCTCGGCAAGGAAGTCGCGAACGACGTCACTCGCCGACGCAAGCTGCCATAGTCGGCGCTTGAGCTGGCCGGTCTCCTCGCGGCGGCGCGTGATCGCAGCCGGGTCGGTCGTGAAGCGGTCCGGCATCTCGTCGCACAGCTCGATCAACCCCTCATAAGCACGCAACGTATCGCTGTCGGCGGCGAGGCGCTCCTTGAGCAGACCGTAGCGCTGCTCCAGGACGAGGCGGTAGGTCGTAGGGTCGAGCGGCATGCGGTTGTCGTAGTAGGAGACAGTCAGGCCATCCTCCACCAGCTCGATCTGCAACTGCTGGGCTTCGAGGACGACACCATAGTGGTCGCCGAGTATCGGCAGCAGCACCTTGCGATCGAGCGGCTGGCCGCTGGCGCTCTCATACCAGGCGATATCGAAGTAGGTGGCGTATTCCGAGCTCTGGCCGTTCTCCAGCACGCTCCACCACCAGTCGTTCGCCGGACTGGCGGCCATATGGTTCGGGACGATATCCAGCAGGATGCCGAGGCCGTGCGCCGCAACAGTGTCGGCCAGTCTGGCGAAGCCCTCCTCACCGCCAAGCTCCGGATTGATCGTCGTCGCGTCGGTGACATCATAGCCGTGCTGGCTACCGCTGCGCGCTTTCAGGATTGGCGAGAGATAGAGATGCGAAATGCCGAGCCGCTCCAGATACGGCACGAGCGCGGTCGCATCGTTGAACCCGAACGCGGGTGTGAGCTGGAGGCGGTAGGTGGCTATCGGTCGCATCGCGGCGGACGCATCCTCTCGTCGTCAGGCTGAGCCGGTGCGCGCCAGCACGACCGCCGAACGGGCCGGCAGATCGATCCGCGTGGCGTCCGGCGCAGAGAGGCGCTCCGATAAACGATCGCCGACCGTCGCCAGGATGATCTGCCAGATGCCGGGCGGCAGCGGCAATAACGGCGACTGCGACTGCTGAGCGAGGTTATAGACCATCGCGACCTCGTCGCCCTCGGCCCAGCGCCGGACGAGAAGCACGTCGCCGTCCAGCTCAGTCACTTCCTGGCGCTCCTTGTCGAGCCGCGCCAGCGCCGGGCGCTCGCGTCGCAAGCGGATCAGCGCTCGGTAGAGGTCGAGCATTTCGCGATGCTCGCCGCTCTCGCGCAGCGAGTGATCGAGCTTGGAGCGCTGGAACGTCGCCGGGTCTTGTGGATCTGGGACGTCCGGATGCCAGTCGAAGCGGCTGAACTCCTCGCGTCGCCCCTTCGACACCGCCTCGGCGAGATCGTGGTCGGTGTGGCTGGTGAAGAACTGAAACGGCGCAGTCTCGGCGTATTCCTCGCCCATGAATATCAGAGGCAGATACGGAGAGAACAGATAGACGACAGCGGCGAGGCGCGCAGAATTTCTATCGACGAGCGTCGAGAGACGTTCACCGGTGGCACGGTTGCCAACCTGGTCGTGGTTCTGAGAGCAGACGACGAACTGTCGCGCGCTGGCCTGATCCGGCGAGTTCCCGTAGGTCCGCTGCCGATACTCGGAGTAGATCCCATCGAAAACAAATGCCTGTCGAATGGCCTTGGCGAGCTGCGCGGCGCTGCCGAACTGTTCGTAGTAGCCGACGCGCTCACCGGTGAGCAGGGCGTGGAGCGCGTGATGAAAATCATCGGCCCACTGAGCGTCGAGTCCGTGGCCGTTGCGCTCGGCCGGCACGACATAACGCACGTCATTGACGTCCGACTCGGCGATCGTCCAGATCTGTCTGCCCTGCCGCGCCGACTCGTCGCGGACGGCGGTGCTGAGCTGGCGCAGGAAGTGGATAGCCGACTCGTCGATGATGCGATCCGTCGCGTCGAGCCGGAAGCCATCGACGTGGTACTCGCGAGTCCAGTAAAGCGCGTTCTCGATGAAGAAGCGTCGCACCTCGTCGCTACCTGGCCCGTCGACATTGACGGCATCGCCCCACGGGGTGTGATAGCGGCTGGTGAAGTAGTTGCCGTACTTGCCAGTGTAGTTCCCTTCCGGGCCCAGATGGTTGTAGACAACATCCAGCAACACGGCGAGGCCGTGCGCGTGGCAAGCATCGACGAGCCGCCGCAGACCCTCTGGTCCGCCATACGCGCTATGCGGCGCGAAGAGATCGACCCCATCGTAGCCCCAGTTGCGCTCGCCGGGAAACTGGGCGACCGGCAGCAGCTCGACTGCCGTCACCCCCAGGTCACGCAGATAAGGCAGAAACGGGATCACGCCGTCGAACGTCCCTTCCGGCGAGAACGTCCCAACGTGCAGCTCATAGATAATGAGGTCTTCCTGCGGAATCCCGCGCCAACCGTCATCGGTCCAGTCGAACGTCGGGTCAACGACGGCGGACGAAGCGTGGACCCCTTCGGGCTGCCAGCGCGATGCCGGATCGGGCCACTCGTCATCACCGTCGAGGCGATAGGTATAGCGATCGCCGTGGTTGACATCATCGACGACGACGCTGAAGTACCCGTGCTCGCGCGGTTCCAGCGCGATATAGCGACAACGATCGCCGAGAAGGTGCACCTCAACGGTGCGAACCTTCGGTGCCCAGACAGTAAAACGGACCTGACCTGCACCGAGCCAGATTGCGCCCAGCTCCAGCTCCGGCATCTTTCCCCCAAGCGACTGTGGCAAAGCCTTCATTCAGTGGGCATAACGCATGGCGCGTGCCGTGTCCCGAAAAGCAGCACACGGCACGCGCTGGATCAGGATGCGTCCGCCTTCTTGAACATCACGACACCGAGCGGGGGAACCGTGACGACGAGGGAGTGCTCGCGACCGTGCCAGGCAACTGGTGTGGCATCAACGCCACCAAAGTTGCCCTGTCCACTGCCCCAGTACTCCTTCGCATCGCTGTTGAGAATCTCGCGGTAGAAGCCGGCATCTGCCACACCGACGCGGTAGTCGTAGCGCGGCACCGGCGTGAAGTTACAGACGATGATGACGGTTTCGCTGCGATCGCGCGCATAGCGGGCGAACGAGACGACGCTGTTCTCGGAGTCGTTCGCATCCAGCCACTCATGACCGGCCGGGTCGAAATCCAGCTCGTGCAACGCCGGCTCGAAGCGATAGGCGTTATTCAGCGCCGTCAGCCAGCGTGAGACACCGGAGTGGGACTCGGATTCCAGCAGATGCCAGTCGATGCTGCCGTTGTGGTTCCACTCGGAGCGTTGCGCGAGCTCCGCGCCCATGAACAGCAGCTTCTTGGCCGGCTGGGCGAACATGTAGCCGTAGAGCGCTCGGAGGTTGGCGAACTTCTGCCAGTCGTCGCCGGGCATCTTCTCCAGCAGGCTGCCCTTCAGGTGGACAACCTCATCGTGCGAGAGCGGCAGCACGAAGCTCTCGGTGAAGGCGTACAGACCGCGGAAGGTCAGGTAGTTGTGGTGGAAGCGGCGATAGATCGGGTCTTTCGAAAAGTAAGCCAGGGTGTCATGCATCCAGCCCATATCCCACTTCATGCCGAACCCCAGCCCACCGACATAGGTCGGGCGCGACACCATCGGCCAGGCGGTCGATTCCTCAGCGATGGTCTGGACGTCCGGGAACGCGCCGTAAACGGCAGTGTTCAGGCGGCGCAGAAAGGCGATTGCTTCAAGGTTCTCACGCCCGCCGAACTTATTGGGAATCCACTCACCCTCTTTACGCGAATAGTCGAGATAGAGCATCGACGCGACAGCATCAACCCGCAGTCCGTCGATGTGGTACTGGTCGAGCCAGTAAATAGCGCTGGACATCAGGAACGAGCAGACCTCGGGTCGACCATAGTTGAAGATCGCCGTGTTCCAGTCAGGGTGGTAGCCCTGCCGCGGGTCGGCGTGCTCGTAGAGGTGCGTGCCGTCGAAGTTGTAGAGGCCGATCTCATCGGTCGGGAAGTGCGACGGCACCCAGTCGAGGATGACGCCAATGCCGCGCTGATGCAGGTAATCGACGAAGAACTTGAAGTCCTGCGGCGTGCCGAAGCGGCTGGTCGGCGCGAAGAAGCCGGTCGTCTGATAGCCCCACGAGCCGGAGAACGGATGCTCCATGATCGGCAGGAGCTCGACGTGCGTGAAGCCAGTCGTGTGCATATGGTCAGCCAGCCTGGGAGCCATCTCGCGGTACGAGAGGGGACGATTGCCCTCCTCCGGCACGCGCATCCATGATTCAAGGTGCATCTCGTAGATCGAGATTGGCGCGTCGGCGCTGTTTCGCGAGCCGCGCTCGGCCATCCAGTCGGCATCGTTCCACTCGTAGGCCAGATCCCAGACAACGGAGCCGGTCTTGGGCGGCGTTTCAGCGTGGACTGCAAACGGATCAGCTTTCTGGACGATGTAGCCGTTGTAACGCGACCAGATCTGATACTTGTAGATCGCGCCCTGCTTGATACCCGGGACGAAGCCTTCCCAGATGCCGGAGACGCCCTCGCTCTCGAGCGGTGTGGCCTCGGCATCCCAGCCGTTGAAATCGCCAACGACGGCGACGCGCTCGGCATTCGGTGCCCAGACAGCGAAGTACGCGCCGTCGACGCCATCCACCGTCACGAGGTGGGAACCGAGCTTCTCGTAGAGCCGCTGGTGGGTGCCCTCGTTGAACAGGAAGACATCATCGCTGGTCAGCAGCGTTGAGCGACGAATGTCGTCGCCCTTCTTCATCGCCGTTCCTCTGGTCGTCTGGTCGGTCAACGTTGCCCTCTCTGGTTCTGCCAACGCGCCATCGCACGTCTCTGACTGCCATCGCTGCAAGATAATTGCCAGTGCCAAATATCACGCCCAATCGTAGCGCCTCGGCATGTCACAGGTTATATTGATGCTCTATACTTTCGATGGAGCATTCAGAGGCGGAGGAGCAGCGGCGAATGCGGAAGACTGGCCCATCGCTATCTGACGGTCCCGAGGGCGTCAAGAAAACCGGACGACGCCAGTCTGCAAGCGCTGCACTCCACCAGACGTTCCGCGCGCTCCGCAACCGCAACTATCGCCTGTTCTGGTCGGGCCAGGTCATTTCAGCGATGGGCACCTGGATGCAGCGGATTGCGCTGGCGTGGCTCGTCCTTGAGATCACCGACTCACCGCTGGCGCTCGGCCTGGTGACGACGTTCCAGACGCTGCCGGTGCTCTTCCTGTCGCTGTTTGGCGGTGTCATCGCCGACCGCGTTTCCAAGCGCAAGCTCCTGCTGGTGACGCAGGCAGTCAAGCTGGTGCCGTCAGCCGTCCTCGCCATTCTCGTCATCCTCGGCAACAGCAACCTCGTCGCCATCTACATCCTGGCGACACTGCTGGGCATCACGAACGCGATTGACAGTCCAGCGCGGCAGGCGTTCGTGAAGGAGCTGGCAGGGCCGGACGATCTGCCCAACGCAATCGCGCTGAACTCGATTGTCTTCAACTCGGCCCGCCTCATCGGGCCGGCGCTGGGTGGCCTGACGATCGCCTGGGTCGGTGTCGCTGGCTGTTTCACCATCGACGCACTCAGCTTCGTCGCGGTGCTGATCGGCCTGGCGATGATGCGCGAAGAGGAGCTGTATGACGTTCCGAATCCGCCGAAGGGCCGGATGCTGAACCAGATCACTGAGGGGGTGCGCTACGCAGCGCGGACGCCGGACATCGCGCTCGTGTTGATCCTGATGGCGGTGATCGGAACATTCGGCTACAACTTCACCGTCCTGCTACCGCTGATTGCGAAGTATGTGCTCGATGCCGGGCCGATCGGCTTCGGCATCCTGACCTCGTCGATGGCGGTTGGCTCGCTATCGGCGGCGGTGGGGATTGCCTACTCCGGGCGCGTCTCCAGGCGCACGTTGATGATTGGCGCAACCGGCTTTCCGGTACTGCTCACCGGACTGGCGCTATCGAACGTCTGGCTCACGACGGTCGCGGTGCTGATCGCGCTGGGTGTATTCAGCATCACCTTCAGCGCCACTGCCAACAGCCGCCTGCAGATGCTCAGCGCGCCGGAGATGCGCGGACGGGTGATGAGCTTCTACACGTTGCTCTTCATGGGCTCGACACCGATCGGCAGCCTCGTTATCGGCACGCTGGCCGATCATCAGGGCGTCCAGGCCGCCACCGCCGAGGTCGCGCTGATCTGCGCGATTGGTGTCGTCATCGGCTACCTCTACATCCGCGCGCACAGCACCGACCCGGTCGAGCAGCCGGTGCTGCATCAACAACAGGCACCATAGCAGGGCCGGAACCACGTCAATGCAGCGAACGGAACGAGACCGCTACGTCACCACAGGGCGAGTTGTCAGCATCAGAGTGCTGAATGCACTGGCAAATCAGCGCCCTGGTGGTGGGTGATCGACCACGGCCACGGGCACCAACTGCATCCGGCAGCCTGGCACTGCTCGGCCGCGTTCCCTGTCGAACCCTCACACTGCGATCGTCAAGCTCTCCAGATCGCGCGGGTAGAACGTCAGCATCTCGATGCCCGTCTCGGTGACGGCGACGGTGTCGGAGTGGCGGAAGCCGGCGAAGCCCGGGACGTAGATGCCCGGCTCGACGGTGAAGACCATGCCGACCTCAATCACCCGCTCATCGCCGACATCAAGGAACGGAGCCTCGTGGATGAGTTGCGACTTGGCGTGGCCGGAGTGATGTCGCCAAGTGTCCGTCAGGTTGTGCTCGCGATAGTAGCGCATCACTTCCTGATCGACCGAGGCGCAGGTGACGCCGGGCTTGATGGCGTCCATCGCCAGCGTCTGGAGCGTGAACATGTGGTTGAAGTACGTCTCCTGCTCCTTGCTGGGCTCGCCCATGACCATCGTGCGTTCCAGCTCGCTGCCGTAGCCCCAGACCGCTGCGCCGGCGCCGGTCACCAGGATATCGCCCTTCTGCAGCTTGACGTTGCTGGAGATGGCGTGGGGCAGGGCCGAGTCCTTGCCGACCTGCCCGCGGAATCCGGCGCTGGCCGGCAGGCCCCAGGTCATCGGGCGATACTCCGAGCCGAGCTCTGCCATCATCTCCAGGCTCGCCCTGAGTGACGCGCGCAGCGCGATGTCGGTTTCGCCGACACCGACCTCGCAGAACTCCTGCAAGTACTGGTGCGCGAGGTTGCCCCACTTGCAGCTCTCGCGGATCAGGTCCAGCTCCGCCTTGGTGTTGATCATCTGCATGTATTCGATGTCGTCGTTGACGCTGGTGATCGTCGCATCCGGCAGCAGCTCGCTGACCTTCGGGCCGCGATAACCGTAGACCTGCCCGTAGCCGTCGGAATCGACACCGATCTGGGCGTTCTGCAGGCCCATATCGACCAGCATGTCCTTGAGGAACTCCAGCGGGTGGCGCTCGCCGGGATATTCGGGATAGGGGAGGATCGTGTCGACCATCGCATACTCTTCGGCGTGTTCGCGTTCGAGCATCGGGATCAGCAGGCCGGAACGGTCGGCGGTCAGGACATAGGCCATTGGTCGTTCGGTCTGGATAAACGTGAAGCGGCTGAAATAGCCGACCTTGTTCGGATTGAACAGCACAAGGCCGGTCATGCCGCGTTGACCGATGGTGTCCAGGATCTTCTTCCGGCGCTCGATGTATTCGCTATCGGGCAGTCGAATGTGTGCCATCGTCGATGTCCTCCCGAATCCCTGCTGCGGTGTTTGCGATCAGGCGTGGTCCAGCGCGCTGCAGAGAGCGCCGACGCTCTGGAACGAGCCGCGCTCGGCGGTCTGTACATCGCGGATGACGCCCTGCTCGTCAATGACGAACGTCACCCGTCTGGCCGTGCCCGGCTCTTCGTTGAACACGCCATAGGCGCGAGAGACAGCGCCGTGTGGCACGAAGTCGGCCAGCAGGTCGATCGTGATGCCGCGCGCTTCCTTCCAGGCCCGCAGTGACCAGGCATTGTCGACCGAGATACCGTAGATCTTTGCGCCGTGGGATTCGAACTCGTCGGCATCCTTTGTATACGCTTCCATCTGGTTCTGGCAGCCGGGGCTGAAGGCTGCCGGGTAGAACGCCAGGATCACCTTCTGACCGCGCAAGTCGGACAGGGTGACTGTTGAATTGTCGCTGGCCTGCAAGGTGAAATCTGGAGCCTGGCTCCCCACCGCAATCGGCTCGCTCATGGACGTATCCTTTCGCATAGACGACATGTCGATCACGCGCGTTGCGCCTGACTCAAAGGCAATCGTGCTTCGGGTCTGGCCACCGGTCAAGTGAGGAACGGGAGTAGCAGCCCAGGAATGTCAACCGTATCGTCAGACACTACCGTTGCGCTCGTCCAGACTGAGCCCGACGTATCCACGGCGCTGCGCCGCGCGTTCGATCTGCTTGCCGCAGATGGTGGACCAACGCTCGCGGAGCGCGCCGGTCGACTGGTCACGATCAAGCCAAACCTGACAGCGCCGCGCGAATCCGGCAGCGGCATCGTCAGCGACGTTGCGGTCGTCGAGGCGCTGATCCAGAAGCTGCGGGATGAAGCGCCGGATATCGAGCGCATTGTCGTTGCCGACGGGCCGGGCATGGTCGATGCCTCACGCTGCTTCACGGCGGCTGGTTACGATCGCCTGGCGGATGACTACGGCGTCGAGCTGCTGGACCTGAACCTGGAGCCGACCCGGACGGTCGAAGTGCCGGACTGGTTGCGCTACCCGACGCTGGAGATACCGAATGTCGTCCTCGATGCTGACCTGTTTGTCTCGATTACGCCGGTCAAGACACACACCGACGGTCTCTACACCGTCCACGCCAAGAACATGTTCGGTGTTCCGCCGAACCGGCTCTATGGCCGACCGCGACGCGCGTTCCATCGGGCCGGTGTGCCGGAGGTCGTCTATGACATCTGCCGCGCCGCGCCGATCGACCTGGCGATTATTGACGGGCTGGTTGGCTTGCAGCTCGGCGATCCGATCGATGGTGAGCCGGTGAAGCAGGGTGTGCTCGCCGTTGGCTGGAATGCACAGGCGGTTGACGTTGTTGGATGTGCATTGATGGGGGTTGATCCGATCGACACGCGCTATCTCGCGTATCTGCGGGCGGCTGGTGTCGGGCCGATCTCGCTGGATGAGCTTCACCTCGTCGGCGATCCATTGCAGGAGCTCGCGCAACGCTTCGCGACGCCAGACGCAGCGACGCTGGCCGCGAACAGCCAGCGCACGTCGGCGCACTAGCCGTTCGGAATGTGCCGGTACCACTTGACGATAGGCGCAATCCCCGCGATGATCCGTTTCCTGTACCCCGTCTAACGTGGCGCTGTAATTTCGCACGCAGGAACCCCGCGAAAAGCCTGAACGAATCGGGAGGACCATGACAGCGACAGCTGATCCCGTCATCATCGGGAAACCACAAAAGCGTATTGAAGGCGATAAGAAGGTAACCGGCGCAACGCGCTACGTTGACGATCTCCAGATGCACGGCATGCTGCATGCTCGCCTGGTGACGAGTATCTACCCGCACGCCGAGATCAATGGCATCGACACCAGCGCCGCACTGGCCTATCCGGGCGTCGTCGCCGTCTACACCGGCCGCGACGTGCACCCGACCGGCGACGAGCCGGCCGACCGCAGTCACCATCTGCTAGCCCGCGACAAGGCGCTCTACTACGGGCAGGCCGTCGCTGTCGTGCTGGCGACGTCTGAGACGGCGGCCGCCGAAGCTGCCGAGCTGGTCGAGGTTGATTACACCGAGCTCGATCCGGTCGTCGATCCGCTGGCGGCGATGGAGCCGAGCGCGGCTGTCATCCGCAAGAAGGCCGGTGGCGACGATGGCGCTGAGATGCAGATGCATGCGACCGTCTCCGGTGGCGACGATCTCGACATCTCACGCATGCCGGACAACATCACCGGCGCCGCGAAGTTCACGCGCGGCGATGTCGAGGCGGCCTTTGCTACCGCGGACGTCATCGTCGAGCGCCGCTTCGTCACGAACTGGGTCCATCAGTCGTACATCGAGCCGCATGCCTCGGTCGCGGTTCCTGATCCAATGGGCAACCTGACGATCTATACGACGACGCAGGGTCAATTCTTCACGCGCAACACGACGGCGGACGTCCTCGGCCTGCCGCAAAACGAGGTCAAGGTCGTCGGCATGGAGGTCGGTGGCGGCTTCGGCGGCAAGGCCGTGATGCTTGAGCCGCTGGCCGGCTGGATGGCCCGCAAGCACAACGCGCCGGTCAAGATCACGATGACCCGCTCCGAGGAGCTGGCGATGGGTAACCCTGCGCCGGGCACGATAACTGACATCAAGATTGGCGGCACGAAGGACGGAACGATCACAGCCCTGCAGGCGCGGATCGTCTTCGACTCCGGTTGCTACCCCGGCACGCCGGTGACTGTCGCGGCGCTGATGCTCGGTGGCTACTACCGCGTCGGTGCGCTGGAGCTGGTCGGCTACGAAGTGCTGACCAACAAGCCGGGTAACGGTGCCTATCGCGCGCCCGGCGCTCCGCAGGCGACCTTTGCCATCGAGCAGGCCGTCGATGAGCTGGCAACAAAGCTGGACTGGGATCCGCTGGAATTCCGCCTGCACAACTGCTCAGTCGAGGGCGACCCGCAGCCGAACGGCGTGCCGTGGCCACGGATCGGGATCAAGGAGATCCTCGAAACGATCCGCGAGCATCCGATCTGGACGGAGCGCAAGACCGGCGAGAACGTCGGCGTCGGCGTCGCCATCGGCGGCTGGCCGGGTGGTGTCGAGCCGTGCGCAGCCAACGTCCGGGTGAACACGGATGGCTCGCTTGTCGTTCAGCTCGGCTCCAGCGACATCACCGGCACGAACACCGTCATGGCGATGCTGGCGGCAGAGGCGTTCGGCATCGAGGTCGACAAGGTGCGGATCGAGACGGCCGACACCGGCACTGCCCCCTACGCCGGCATGAGCGGTGGATCAAAGGTCACCTACACACTCGGCCCGGCTGTCATTCGCGCTGCCGATGAGGCGCGTCGGCAGATTCTGGAGATCGCCGGTAGCGAGCTCGAAGCGTCGCCAGACGACCTGGAGATGACCGAAGGCAAGGTGCGCGTCAAGGGGTCGCCAGACAAGGAAATGACCGTCGCGTCGGTGGCGCAGAAGAGTATGACCTTCGGCGGCAAGTACGAGCCGGTCTACGGCATCGGCAAGTCGGCACAGACCGACCGCGCCCCCGGCTTCTCTGGCCAGGTCGCGCAGCTCTCAGTCGATCCGGATACCGGCGTCGTCAGCCTCGATCGCTATCTGACTGTGCAGGACGTCGGCAAGGCGCTCAACCCGGCAATGGTCGAGGGCCAGATGATCGGCGGGACGGCGCAGTCGATCGGCTTCGCGCTCTACGAGGGCATCGAATACGGCGAGGACGGCCAGCTGATCTCATCGACCCTGATGGATTACACCGTTCCGTCATCGATCCAGATTCCGCCGATTGAAACCGTCATTGTCGAAGTCCCGGCGCGTTCCGGTCCGCACGGTGCGAAGGGCATCGGCGAGCCGCCGATCATCCCCGGCCCGGCCGCGATCGGCAACGCCCTGGCCAACGCCACCGCTGGCAAGCGCTTCACCGAAATCCCGTTCACACCAGAGCGGGTGGTGAAGGGCATGAGTCAGAGCGAGTAG
>JBDHWD010000023.1:0-38605 GCA_039810005.1 Thermomicrobiales bacterium
GCGCCGGTTGTTGTCGCTGCTTCGGCGATCTCGCGCGCCGCAATACGCTCGCCGATTGCGGGCTCGTGTGTTGAATTACTCACTCCCTGACCCTTCGGATGTGATCTGCGGAACTACGCAAGGAAGTAACGCTGGCTGAGTGGTAGGTGTTCGGCGGGCGGATTGATGACTGGCTCGCCGTCGATGTAGACCTCGTTGGTTCCCGGATCGACCTGCACGCGAGGGCTGGCGGCGTTATGCAGCATAGCGTCCTTGTAGGTCTTGCGCACGTCACGAACGGCCACCGGCTTGCGCCGCAGATGCTCGCCGCCGGGGATGCCGGCCGTCGCGTAGCGCGAGACGAAGTTCACGGCCAACTCAGCCGGCGCGAGGCCCATCCCGCCCCACATCGGGCGATAGACGAGCGGCTGGCTGGTGCGCGTCGAACCCTGACCGTCGCCGACTTGCGCGCTGGCAACAAATCCGCCTTTGATGATCGCCGAGGGCTTGACACCGAAGAACGCCGGTTGCCAGAGCACCAGATCGGCGATCTTCCCAGGTTCAAGGCTGCCGACCTCATGATCCAGCCCGTGGGCGATCGCTGCATTGATCGTGTACTTCGCGATGTACTGCATGATGCGGGCGTTGTCGTCCCCGTCGCCGGTTTCGGGGTCGAACCCGCCGCCGCGCACTTGCTTCATGTGATGGGCGAGCTGCCAGGTGCGCGAGATGACCTCGCCGATCCGGCCCATGCCCTGCGAATCCGACGACACCATCGCAATCGCTCCGATGTCGTGAAGGACATCTTCGGCGGCGATCGTCGAGGCGCGAACGCGATCACGCGCGGCAGCCATATCTTCCGGGTTCTGGCGGTCCAGCCGATGGATGGCGATGATCATGTCAAGCTGCTCGGCGATAGAGTTGATCGACCACGGCAGCGTCGGGTTCGTCGATGACCCGATGATGCGTGGATCACCGGCAATCTCGATCAGGTTCGGTGCGTGCCCGCCACCTGAACCTTCGACGTGGTAGGCGTGGATTGAGCGACCGGCAATCGCCGCAATCGTCTCGCTCAGCGCGCCAGCTTCGTTCAGACCGTCGGTATGGATGGCGACCTGCCCACCGGCGAGATCGGCAACCGAGAGGCAGGTGTCGATGACTGCCGGAAACGCGCCGACATCCTCATGGATCTTCAGGCCGGATGCGCCGACCTCAAACGCCGTTTCAAGTTGCGCCGTGTCGCTCGATCCGCGCGCGAGCACCGCGAGGTTGATCGGGATCGCTTCGAATGCCTCGAAGACATGGCGCATGTTGTTGAGTGGGTTGACGCCGAGGTCCCAGACACCGCCGCTACCCTGACCGACCAGCGTCGTGATCCCCGAATAGGCAGCCGCGCCGACAATGCTTGAAGAGGACAGATGGACGTGCGTGTCGATGCCGCCGGGTGTGACGATCGCGCCATCGGCGGCGATCATGCCGGTGGCGCTGCCGATCAGCAGGTCGACGTTGTCCATGACATCGGGATTACCGGCCCGGCCGATTCCGGCTATCCGCCCGTCCTTGATACCGATGTTGCTGCGGAAGATGCCGAGCACCGGGTCAACGACGATTGCGTTCGTAATGACCAGATCGAGCTGGCTTGCGCTGGTCCTGCCGTTCCAGCCGCTGCGGCCGAAAAGCATGCCGTCGCGCATGGGTCGCCCGAAGCCTGCCAGGGGCTCAAAGCCGTGGAGGGTGTCATCGCGCTCGACGCGGGCGAACAGGTTGGTGTCCGCCAGACGGATGCGGTCGCCGGTCGTCGCGCCATAGCGGCGGTTGTACTCTTCGCGTTCCATTCTGACCGGCATGGATGCTCCCCTCCCTGCATCGTGATGACGGACTGAGGGCATGATACCCTGTCCTCGCTGATCCCCAGAGCATGAGGAGGATGGTTGATGAATGCGACCGACGTCCTGAACTCCCCGCAAATCGGCGGCCGAACGTTCCCGAAGTTCCATTTCACCGGCAGCCATCGCCAGATCGGCGAGCAGTTTGGCGAAGCCTGTGCCGAGTACATTCATCGCCATCTCGACAAGGCGCTGACGAGGCTGGATCAGCGGTCGTCGCTGAGCCGCGAGACTGCGCTCGATCTGGCGATGGGCTATCGTCCGTGGGTGCAGCGCTACGCACCATTCTTCGACGAAGAGATCCAGGGCGTTGCGCGCGGCGCGGGGCTTTCGTTGCCCGAGGCGTACTTGCTGCAGTTGCGCGCCGAGGTGGCGACGCCGGTCGATCCTGACGACACGGCCGAATGCACGACCTTCGCTGTCCAGCCCGAGGCGACCAGCAACGGCGTTGGCCTCGTCGGGCAGAACGCCGATCTACCCGCCTTCTACGGTGAGATCGCGATTGTTGCTGAGATCGTGCCGGATGACGGGCCGAAGGTGCTGATGCTGATGCCGGCCGGCCAGGTGTCATACATTGGTATCAACGATCGCGGCCTCGGCGTCTTCGCCAACTTCGTCACCTGCGATGGCTGGCGGCGTGGCTTCCCTCGCTACTTCCTGTCGCGATTGGCCCTGACCCACGACACAGTCGATGAAGCGATTGAGGCTGTCCGCAGTGTCCGCCGCGCCTCATCACGCAATCTGATCATGCTCGACGGTCGTGGTGTCGCCGCGGATCTGGAGACGACTGCCTCGCGTGACGCGCGACTCGATCCGGTTGATGGCATCCTGGCGCACGCGAATCACTACGTCGCGGAGGATCTGCTGGCTGAGGAACGCTCAACCGAAGAGTACGTCAGCAACTCGCGGGCGCGGATGACACAGATGCAGGCGCTGCTGAACGAGCGACGTGGTGCGCTGAATGCCGACGAGATGGAGTCGGTCATGCGCGATCGCACCTGCTACCCGGACGCCATCTGCCGCATGCACGACGACAAGCAGGGTAGCGATGTCATCACGTTCGCCTCAGTGATCGCTGAGCCGTCCGAGGGTCGCATGCGTGTCGCCGTCGGTCCGCCGAACGAGAACCCGTATGTCCAGCACGCGTTCTCATAGGTCGGATTACTCGTCCTTCGGGACGTGCTGAAAGCCGCGCTCAATGAGCCGCGCGAGCGCTTCGGCGGGATCGCTCTGGTCAAGGGACCCGTTTACGACACCCTGAAAGCCGTAGACGTTGCGATCCCCGCCGATTGGCACGAGGTTCACGCTGACCGTCGCTCCCGGCTCAAACCGCACTGCGCCGTCCGATGGCACGTCCAGCCGCATCCCCCAGGCCGCCAGCCGATCGAACGCCAGACAGGGATTGGCCTCGAAGACGTGAAAGTGCGCGGTGATGTGAACTGGTAGCGGGCTGGTGTTGGTGATGTCGATCGTCGTCACCGGCAGCCCGGCATTGATGATGACCGGTTCATCGCGACGGATAATCTCACCCGGGATCATGCGTCACCCTCTCGAATCGGATTCAACACTGTCACCAGCCGCGTGCCGTCCGGAAACATCGCATCGACCTGGATGACGCCCAGCATCGCCGGCACTCCCTCCATCACGTCGGACGATCGCAGCACCTGCCGCGCGTGTTCTACGACTGCATCGAAGGCCATGCCGGCGCGGGCCGCATCGAAGATTTCGTCGGTGATGAGCGCGACGGCCTCCGGATAGTTCAGCTGCAGACCCCGCGAGCGATGCTTGCGGGCGAGCTCGGCGGCGGTAAACACCAGCAGCCGGTCAGTTTCCTTCGGTGTCAGGGCCACGCGTATCGTTCCTCTCCAGTGCTGCGTCGCTTTTGTCCGGCGGTTCTATCGTCGAGGTTCGTCGACCGCTGAGCGCAATGCGCACCGAGCGCCGAATGGACGCGCGGATCTCTTTCCATTCAGTCGGTGGATCGATGATGTCGACGGCGTCCGGATTGTCGCGCGCGATGCGCAGGCCGGTCGGAATGTGGCGCTCAATGGCCTGACGGCGCACGACCAGGATGGCGGTAATCAATACCGATGAGACGACGACAATACCGACCGCGATCAGGATTGCCAGCGCGGCCAGCGCCCAGGGTGTGTTCTGCCCAACGGTCGAGTCGGCAGTGATAGACGTTGTCTCGTCCAGCGAGAGTGTCCAGCGGGCGGTGCCCTCGGCGATGGTCTGCCCGGTGGCATCTTGCAGTCCGCCGGGCATCGTCGCCGTGTAGGTGACGGTCAGCGCGTCGGTCAGTGCAGTTGGCGATTGCGATTGCTGCGATGGCGGCTGCAAATCCGCTACGGCCGCCTTGAAGGTCGGGCCGTCGAACGTTAGCTCAAGGTGGTATTTGTTGCCGCCGACTGCCGGATTGGAGCGCGTGAACGTGCCCTGAAACGGCGCAATCGGGCTGGAATCGGAGCGATTCAGCATCGAATTGAGCAGGCTGTTCAGCTCGGTGGCCACGTTGGACGAATCCGCCGACGTGCGGGCGGCACGGAGTCCCAACTGGGTGGCGCTATCCACTCGCTGGACTTCGTAGCCATCGTCAGTCATGCGCTGTTCGGCGTTGGTGATCTCAGTGGCCAGCCGCGCCAGTTCGGACGGATTGAGCAGATCGCGCTGGAAGAGGATGGCCATGCGCTGGCTGGCACCGCCTTCTGCGACAAACGTCGAGCCGAACTCCACATTGACGCAGGCAGAAACGAACAGCGCCGCGATCAGTAACGTAACGATGCGCGCAACCAGCCAGTGTCCTGTTCGTGCTCGACCTGCTGCGGCCAATCACGCCTCCGTGCTCATGACGCTGCGCCGATGGTTCGGCGCGAAGGTAGGGTAACGCATACGTTCGCTCGTTGCCGAGGCAGGCGACGCGCCTCTCTTCCTGATAGCATCTCATCATGGAGGGACACTGTGTACGAGCCAGCGCCGGTACCAATGGCACTGACGATGATTCTTGCGACGCAGGTGCCTGACGATGCCGCTCGCATCGCCTACGCCTACCAGTTCGCCGCGCAGGCTCATCGAGGACAGATGCGGGACGAGGGCACGCCGTTCATCGACCATCCGGTTGCCGTGGCCACGATTCTCTGGAGCGAGCTCGGCAGCCGCGATGCTGACATGCTGGTCGCCGCGCTGATGCACGATGTCCTTGAGGATAGCCCGGAGATAGAATCGACAGTTGTTGCCGACCTGATCGGACCACGCGCGTTCGAGCTGGTCGAAGCTGTCACCAAGCCCCCAGTGCCGGACGCCGACAAACCGGCCCGCGACCGCGCCTATCTCGACCGGATTCGCGACGCGTCAGCGAATGTTCGCCTCCTCAAGCTGGCAGACCGCATCCACAATCTTCGGCAAGTTGTCCATGCCAACGACCCGGCCAAAGCGAACCGCTACCTGGAGGTCAGCCGACAGGAGTTCTACCCCATTGCGCTCGCGACCAGCGCCGCCGCCGCCCGGCTCATCGCCGCGGCCTGCGATGACATCGAGCGCTATCTCGCAACGCTCGACAACTCTATCGATGTGCATTGAGCTTCGCTCGCTCATGACCGCTCGCGCCGCAAGCGCCGCTATGTCAGAACCGGATCGTGGCGGGCCGGGACGTCGATGAGCTGCTCCGGTGTCGCGATGCGCGGCAGGCGAATGCGGAACGTTGTGCCGTCGCCGACATCACTTTCGACATCGATCTGACCACGATGGATCGAGACGATCCAGCGTGCGATCGATAGCCCCAGGCCGGCGCCGCCGTAACCACGCGATCGTGCTGCCTCAGCGCGATAGAAGCGCTCGAAGATGCGTTGCAGATGTTCGTCACTGATGCCCGGGCCGGAGTCGGAGACGGCGATAACCGCCTCGTCAGCATTGCAGTCCAGCGTCAGCGACACGTCGCCGTCCTCGGGAGAGTAGGCGAACGCGTTGTCCAGCAGGATCAGGATGAGCTGGCGCAGCTGGTCGGTATTGCCGTTGACGATGATCTGCGGCTCGCTGCCGTCTTCAGCCTGCGGAAGCGAAATCTCGAACGATCTGCCGTGCGCCAGTGGTGTCGCGAACCGTCCGGCGTCGCGCACGATCTCGATAAGGTCGACCGGCTCCATCTCGGGCCGCCAGCCGACATCGGCGCGGGCGAGGGTGAGCAGGTGCTGGACGAGACGGGTCATGCGATCGACCTCGTCGCGCACGTCGGTTAGCCCCTCACGGAGGTCGTCGCTATCGAGAATGCCGCTGTCGATCTGGCGTAGCATGATCTCGCTGTTGGCTCGCAGCGCCGTCAGTGGCGTGCGCAGCTCGTGCGAGGCGTCGGCCACGAAGCGGCGTTGCGCGTTGAAGGTCTCTTCCAGTCGCGCCAGCATGTCGTTGAATGTCTCGGCCAGCAGCTGCAGCTCGTCGTGCGTCTTCGGTGGATCGATCCGTTGCGACAGGTCGCGTGTGTTACCGATTGCGCGCGCGGTGTGGCTCATGCGCGACAGCGGGCTGAGCGCGCCCTCGCTAATCACCCACGCTCCGGCAGCAAGCAGCAGAACCGCGAGCGTCGAGCCGATCAGCAGCGTCTGCCGGAGCGCCCCAAGGGTGCGCTCAATCGGAGCGAGCGGCTCGGCAATCTGGATAATTGACGTCTCGTTGCGGGAGGAGTTGTACAGTGGTCCTGAAAGAACTCTCAGGCGCCCATTCTCCGTAGAAAGAGTGTATCTGACAGTTTCACCGAGGACGTTCCGCTGGAAAGCATCGCCCTGGATCTGAATCACGTTTGATCCGAGGTTCGTGGATCTATCCTGGACGATCCCATTTTCATCGAGAATCTGAATATACAGGCCGGATGATGCAAATGTGTTCGGATCAAGATCGGGCGGGATAACGATGTACGGAGTGCCCGGGATGTACCACGCGTCCGGCTGCTCTTGAAGATTGCTCTGATAGCTTCGATAGACGGATTTCAGCCGGTCGTCGAGGCTGCTGTGCAGATGGCGAGACATCGTGACGTAGACGCCGCCGCCGAGGATGAGCAGCGAAACGGCGATGAGCACGGCAGTTGCGAGAACGATGCGTAGACGAATGGGCATGGTGCTCGATCCGTAGGCTAGTCTCGTCGCAGGACGTACCCGGCCCCGCGAACAGTTTGCAGCAGGCGACTCTCGCCGTCCGCCTCAAGCAGGCGTCGAAGGTTCTTCACATAGACTTCCAGTACGTTCGACTCGCCCGGAAAGTCATAGCCCCAGACGCGCTCCATGATGACATCACGGGGCAGGACCTGATTTGGATGGCGCAGGAAGAGCATCAGCAGGTCGAATTCGCGTGTCGTCAGGTCGATGCGGCGCTGGCCGCGATGGGCGAAGCGGGTCGTCGTGTCGAGCGAGAGATCGCCGTAGCGCAGAATCTCGCCACCGAGGCTGAGCGATTCCTCCTCGCGCCGGTCGCGCCGCCGTAGCAACGCGCGAATGCGCGCGACCAGCTCCTCGAACGCAAACGGCTTGACGAGATAGTCATCGGCCCCGGCGTCGAGACCGGCAACGCGGTCGGCGACCTCATCACGCGCCGTCAGCATCAGGATCGGAACCTCTTCACCGGCGGCGCGCAGGCGGCGGCAGACCTCCAGCCCGTCAATGCCGGGGATCATGATGTCCAGCACGACGAGGTCGGGCATATTGTCGCGGGCCAGATTCAGTGCCTGACCGCCGGATTCGGCGACCGTCACCTTGTAGCCCTCGAAGGCAAGCCCACGCCGAACCGCCGAGGCAATTGCCCGGTCGTCTTCGACAATGAGAATGTCGGCCTGCTCAGATGCGTTCATGCCTCAGCCAGTCGCTGATCAGAGCTTGAGTCGATCGCGGAAGTGCTGCTCGTCGTCGTATGGCCCGACGATCGCCAACGACAGCGCCTCACCGCGAATCAGATCGCGAGCGAGCTCCAGCATCGCTTCGGCATTGACCGCTTCAATGCGTTCCATGACCTCTTCGGGTGTCAGAATCTCACCGAACGTCAGCTCCTGCGAACCGATCCAGCCGGCCACCGACCGCGAATCCTCAAGGCCCATCAGCAGGCGACCCTTGCGCAGATCCTTGGTTCGGCGCAGCTCTTCCTCCGAGACCGCTGTCGTTCGCAGCTTGTCCAGCTCAACGAGAATCGCGTCGATTGTCTCGTCGATGCGCTGCAGATCGGTGCCGGCGTAGACGACACCCTGACCGACATCCGCATACTGTCGGAAGTAGCCGAAGACCGAATAGACCAGACCGCGACGTTCGCGAATCTCCTGAAAGAGTCGCGAGCTCATCCCACTCGAGAGGATCGCGTCGATCATGCCCTGTTCGTAGCGCCGGTCGTCGGTGTAGGGCAGAGCGGGATGACCGATGCAAAGATGCGCCTGTTCAGTCGGGCGGTTCACAACGCGGATGGCAGGCTCGGTGTGCTGGAAGACGGACGGCAGCAGCTCAATCGGCGCCGTCGTTGTCATGTCGCCGAAATAGCGGTCAGCCAGCTCCACGACATGGTTGTGGTCCACCTTGCCGGCGGCGGCAATGACCAGCCGCTCTGGCCGATAGAACGTGTTGAGGTAGGTGCGCAGGTCATCCGAGCGGACCGAGCCGACCGTCTCTTCGGTACCGATGATCGAGCGCCCAACTGGCTGGTTGTCCCAGATCACCTCGTCGATGACATCGTGGACAAGGTCGTCCGGCGTATCGACGATGCCGCGGATTTCCTCAAAGATGACGAGGCGCTCCTTCTCCAGCTCATCATCAGGGAATGTCGAGTTGCGCAAGATGTCAGCGAGGACATCGAAGGCCAGATCGAGGTGAGGGGCGGGCACCTTCGCCCAGTAGTTCGTGCTCTCACGTCCGGTTGCAGCGTTGAGGATGCCGCCGACTCCTTCGATCTCCTCGGAGATCGTCGCCGGGTCCGGTCGTCGCTCGGTGCCCTTGAACAGCATGTGTTCCAGGACGTGCGAGATACCGGCCTGTGCCTCATGCTCCCAGCGTGAGCCGACGTTGTAGTTGAAGACGATCGTGGCCGAGTGAACGTGGTCCATCGGGCTTGTCACGATCCGCACGCCGTTCGGCAGCGTCGTCTTGCGATAGAAGTCTGTTGCTTCGTTGTGTGGACTGGTGGTCGCTACGGTCACTCCGGTCCCTGTTCCCTCTAGTCGGGTAGCGTTGTACCCAATATGCGCGCCGTCAGCGCCAGCGCATCATGAATCGACTGTTGCATAATCTCTGCCCGAGTTCCCGACAGCGATAACTCACGCACCTCGACGCCATCCGGCCAGCTGACCGCGACGTAGACCAGGCCAACAGGCTTGCGAGCGGTTGCGCCGCCTGGTCCGGCGATTCCGGTGCTGGCGATGCCCAGATCAACGCCGACTGCGTTGCGCACGCCATTCGCCATCTCGACTGCGCACTCCGGGCTGACCGCGCCGACTCGCTCCAGCGTCTGCTGGCGCACTCCCAGCAGTTGCGCCTTGGCCGCGTTGGAGTAGGAGATGATGCCGCCCATGAAGTAGTCGGATGAGCCGGCTATCGACGTGATGGCGTACCCAATGCCACCGCCGGTACACGACTCGGCGGTCGCGCAAGTCCAGCCGCGTTGTCGGAGGTGTGTTCCGAGCAGTTCGGCCAGTTCCAGGACTGGTTGCGAAAATGGTGCCATATTCGTTTCCACGATCATCAATTGCGGAGTATGGTTCAGGAACGGTCGCTCCTGCAACGTCTACCGGCCCGGACGGCACGCCAAATGCCACCTGATTATCCATCCTGCAGGTTCGCCACGGGTTGAGAGGGGTGGAACACCGATGACATTTCAATCCACGCGCGACGTTGTCAAACGTGTTATGCCACTGCTCGATCAACTGGCAACCGAGACGATCGACAAGGCGCGTCTGCTGCAATACCTCTCAGCGTCTGCCGCGGTCGATTGGAGGCTGCTTGACGTTGTCGGCGATAGCGTCGACGGCCACGAGCGCTCGATCACCTATCGCGATCGGGCCAGCGGCGAAGAGCACACGCTCGTCTACCCCGCCGTCCTGTCAGCGTCGATGCGCGATCTGGTGCTGGCAGAGTACAAGCGCCTCGCGGTGAGCAAGCCGCTGACATCGATGGATGTGCGCCTGTTCGATTACCTGTTCGGGCGGAGCCACTGCGATCTGTGCGCCTATCGCGGCGCGCAATTTGAGCAGTTCCATCGCGAGTGCCACTTCGCCGGTCGGCCGGTGAACTTCACTCCTGAGGAATGAAAAAGCGGAGCGCTCTGTTTGCGCCCCGCTCTATCTTCGATGGTGATCTGCTCGGTTATTGCAGCGACTGGATGTAGGCGATGATGTCGGCAACCTTCTGGTCGTCGAGCTGCGATGAGAAGTCCGGCATGATCGGCGAATAGCCGTCAACGACCTGCTTGTTGGGGTTCATGATGGCATCGTGCAGGTACGTCTCGTCGGCGGTCACCGTCGAGCCATCGTCCAGCTTGACCTCGTGGCCGTACAGACCTTTCCAGGTCGGGCCGGTCATCTTGGAGCCATCAATCGAGTGGCAAGCGACACAACCCATGCTGGTAGCCAGCGACTTGCCGTTGTCGGCATTTCCCTCTGGCAGCGCAACCGGGCTGCTCTCTTCCGGCGACGCCGCAGGCGAGCCGTCTGATGGCGCTGTCGTTGGTCCGGCACTATTACGCGCCTCCATCGTCGCCAGCGTCTCCATCGTGGTGCCGCTATCATCGCCACCTGCGCAGGCTGCTGTGATCGCAGCAACTGCCAGCAACGCGACGATCGCCAGTACCAGTGTCCGCCATCTGCCGCCCCTGGCACGGGACGTCGAGTCGACCTTCTCCCGGATCTCGGACATGCTTCTCATACCTCGGATTCGTCCACCCACCCGCGCGCCAACGCACCGGCGCACTGCTGTGTAACGTATCACAACCTTGTTCGCTTTGCAGCGGGTCGTTTCGCGTCGTCCGTATGGAACAATCGCGCAATGGCAATGGGGTCGCGCCGGGAGCAATCGCCGGCACGTTCAGCAGCGTTTATGGGGAGCTCGTCTGTGAGAAGAATGCTATTGCTCGTCGTCCTTGTCGCGATTGTCCTGTCGGGCTGTGGCGGTGGCGACGATGGTGCCGGCGATTCGGTCAAGGATCTCGTCACCTCGCTGTCCATCAGCGACTACGCCGGAGCCTGGGACTCGCTGCATCCTGCGCAGCAGCGCGTTGTCCCGAAAGATCTCTTCATCCGCTGCGGCGTTGAAGGCGAGAACGCCAACGATCCGGCGATTGAGAACCTGAAGGTCCTGAGCTCCAAGAAGGTCACGAAGGACATTCCGTGGCTCGGTGAGGTCGACGCGCGCGAGGTGAAGGTCCGCTTCACGCAGGGCGAGAACGACCGTGAGGCGTTCTACGACGTGGTCAAGCAGGACGGCTCCTGGCGCTGGACACTCACCGAGCGCTCGCTCAATGCCTTCGAGGCCGGCAACTGCCCGTCATGACGCGGGCGCGTCCTCGCTCGGCCACAGGCCGCAGGCGTGCATTGCGGCGCGGCTGAGCTCGCCAATTGCGAACTCGCCATCGTGCTGGTCGGGGAAGTCTTCGCAGAAGGCGGCGATGATGATCCGGCCGGTCGGCGTCTCAACGAAGCCGACGTCGTTGGTGACGCCGGTGATGCTGCCGGTCTTCGTGCCCCAGCGAATGTCGTCGCTCTCTGGCAGGTAGCGCGGTATGCGCCGCGAGTTCTGCTGAAGCGTCAGCATCTCGATCATCGCGTCACAGCTGCCCGATGAAGCGGCGCTGCCATCGAACAGCGCGGCGACAACGGCCGCGTAGTCGTTCGGCGTCGCGAAGTTCTCCTTCTCGCCCTCGACGGCAGGACGGCCCTTCATCTTGCGACCGAGCGTCGAGTTTGGCATGCCAAGCTCGCGCATCAACGCATTGACTTCATCCATCCCGGCCATGTCGATCAGGATGTTGGTGGCAGTGTTGTCACTGATCGAAATCATCAGGTAGATGATGTCGTTCAGCGTAATGCCGATGCCGTCGTGCAGATGGAGCAGGACGCCGCTGCCGATGGCCTTGTCGTCAGCTGTGAGCGTGTAGGGATCATCGAGCGTGCGTTCGCCGCGGTCGATCTGCCGGTAGATCTCGATCATCAGCGGGATCTTCATTGTGCTGGCGGCGCGAAACTGCCGATCACCGTTGTGGCTCCAGCGTTCGCCATTCGGCCCGATGACGGCGATGCCGACCGTTCCGCCCGAGGCAGACTCGATCGTCCCAACCAGCTCTTCGACCGTGCTCCAGTCAGTTGCCACCAGCGCTCCCTCTCACCTCAATGCCATCGACAATCCGGGTTTCAGAAGTTCTGTCCCTGCCAGACTCCGTCCTGATGCTCAATACCCGCCGATTGTGCGGCTGTCAACGTCTGGATACACATGCGTGCCGATTGTTCCGCAAGAATCCGCGCGAAGAGTCGACATAAGGACCGCCAGGGCTGGTATCATTTCTGGAATGAATAGCGTTGAACAGACCACCCCGGAACCACAGCTTGTTATGCGCCCGGTCGCCCGAAACGGGCGATTCGTGCCGTCGAACGTCTATGAGTTTTCGCTGGCTGAGCTGGAGAGCTGGATCTCCGAGCGCGGCGCGCCGGCTTACCGCGCTCGCCAGCTATTCGGCTGGATCTACCGCCAGCATGCAACGAGCTACGACGATGTCACTGTCCTGCCGAAGGCGTTGCGTGAGCGGCTGACTGATGAGCTGCCGTTTGCGGCGCTGACGCCGTTGCAGGAGTGGTGGACGGACGATGGCGAGACGCTCAAGGTGCTCTATCAGACGGCCGACGGGCAGACGCTCGAAACGGTTCTGATGTTCTACCCGGATCGCGCGACGGTTTGCGTCTCCTGCCAGGTGGGCTGCGCGGTTGGATGCTCGTTCTGTGCGACCGGCCTGATGGGCCTGCAGCGCAACCTGAGCGCCGGGGAGATGGTCGCCCAGGTCGTCGACATGGCACGTCGCGCCGCCGAGAAGGGCCGCCCGCTGACGAATCTCGTCATGATGGGGATGGGCGAGCCGTTCCACAACTACGACAACGTCATGAAGATGATCGGCATCATCCACGATCCGGCCGGGATGGGATTTGGCGCGCGACGCATCACGATCTCCACCTCGGGCGTCGTGCCGTTCATCGACAAGCTCGCCGACGAGCCCTACCAGGTGAATCTGGCGATCTCGATTCACGCCGGTAACGACGAGTTGCGCTCCGAGCTGGTGCCGCTGAACCGCCGCTGGCCGTTGGCCGACCTCATTGGCGCGGTACGGCGCTATATCGGCACCACCGGACGCAGAGTGTCGTTCGAGTACGCGATGCTGAACGGTGTGAACACGAGTGACGTCGACGCTCGCCAGCTTGCGCGACAACTGCGGGGTCTGCGCTGTCACGTTAACCTCATTCCCTACAATCCAACTCCCGCCTATCCCTATGAGCGTCCCGGCGAGGACGTGATCAATCACTTCGCGTCAATCCTCGAACATGCTGGAATCCCGGCGACTGTGCGTTATTCGCGCGGCGTCGAGATCGCCGCAGCCTGCGGCCAGCTCCATGTCGAGCATGCTGCACGCCGTCGGGCTGCGGTCGCAACGGACGATTCCCAGAAGTAGCACGACACAGTGCTTGGCCGGTTATCCTCGTATCTGGCCGGTGCAGGCCGGATCGATGAGGGAGGATTACGTGCGCATCGTCTGGTTTGATCCGTATTCAGGTGCCAGCGGCGACATGGTGCTCGGCGCGTTCGTCGATGCCGGGCTGGCGCTGAGCGATCTCAACGAGGTCCTGCGTGGCCTGATGTTGCCCGGTTGGGAGTTGCGGTCCGAGGCCGTGTCGCAGCACGGCATTCATGGCACACGCGTCGACGTTGTTGTGGACGACGACGGCACATCGCGTGACTGGGCTGCCATTCGCGACCTGCTTGCGCGGGCAACGCTGCCAGATCCGGTGCGCGCGGCCGCGCTTGCCATGTTCCGGTCGCTGGCCGAGGTCGAGGCGCAGATTCATGGCGAGGCTATCGAGCGCGTCCACTTTCACGAGGTCGGGGGTGTCGACGCGATCGTCGATATCGTCGGGACTGCCGCCGCGCTGCATCTTCTGGGCATCGAGCGCGTCTATTCTGGTCCCCCGGCGCTGGGTCGCGGGTTTGCCCAGTCGCAGCACGGGACGATCCCTGTTCCCGCGCCGGCGACCGCCGCGCTCCTGGCGCGCGCCGGTGCGCCGTCAATCGACGCTGACGTCCAGGCTGAGTTGCTGACGCCGACCGGCGCGACGATTCTGACGACGCTGGCTGAGTTCGATCGGCCGCCGTTCCGCTCGACCGCAGTTGGCTATGGCTTCGGGCGGCGCGAACTCCCGTGGCCGAATGCTCTGCGTGTCTGGCTCGGCGAGATTGACGCAGACAACACCGATGATGCTGCGCCGGGTCTGGATTCCGAGCTTCTGGTCGAAGCCAACATCGACGATATGAACCCCGAGTTCTACGAGCTGCTGCTGGAGCGCCTGTTTGCGGCCGGCGCCCTCGATGCCTGGCTCACGCCGATCGTCATGAAGCGCGGCCGCCCAGCGGTCATCGTCAGCGCGATTGTCTCCAGCGAGCGGCGGGGCGCGATCGAGGACGTGCTCTTCGACAACAGCTCGACGTTCGGGGTGCGCGCGACGGCGATCGATCGCACGCGAGCGGGACGAACGTGGGTGAGTGTGGCGACGCGCTGGGGTGACGTGCGGCTGAAGCTGAAGATCTGGCGCGACCGCGTTGTAGAGGCTGCGCCGGAGTACGCTGACTGCCTGGCGATCGCCCGCAGCGCCGACGCGCCGCTGCGCCTCGTCTATGGCGAGGCGCAGCGAATGGGTGATGCGTTCGTCGGCCGCAAGGCGGCGGATTTCGCTGACGGCGATGCGCTACCGCAGGAGTGAGCCATTCAGGAACGCAACAATGAGTCGCCCAAGGGCTTCTGGCCGATCCTCCTGAATGAAGTGATTGGCGTGCTCGAAGATGTCGGTTCGGCTGTCGTGCAGCAGCTTGCCGATCTCAGCGCCGCGATTCGGCGGGAACGTAGGATCGTTCGCTCCCCACGCAACCAATCCCGGACCGGTGAAGTTGTAGAGCGCTTCGCGCCAGCGATGAAACTCGGTTGAGGTCATCCCGTCGACCTCATTGAGGCGACGCAGCACGTCCCAGAAGCCGTCGGTGAATGGCTGCCAGTAGACCGCCATCACCTCGTCAGTCAGCCGATCTGTCTCTTCTGTGTAGAAGCGGAACGCTTGCTTGAGCATGAACGGTCGCGCGGCGGCGGTTGCTACCTTGCCGATGACCGGCGTGCTGATCAATCGGAGCGGTGAGAGCGATGACGACTTCCAGTCATCGAGCCACACGCTTGTGTTGGTGACGACCATCGCGCTGACGCGCTCCGGCGCGCGAGCCAGGAACTCGCAGGCAACGAGCGCCCCATAGTCGTGACCGACGAGGGCGACGCGCTCAATATCCAGTGCATCCAGCAGGCCGGTGAGGAACGCTGCCTGCCCGGCCGGCGATAGGTCGGCCTTGTCAGGCCTGTCTGCAAAGCCGAAACCCAGGAGGTCGGGCGCGATGCAGCGATGCTCAAGCGCAACGATTGGCACGACGTCGCGCCACAGAAAGCTGGACGTCGGAATGCCGTGCAGGAAGACGACGGGATCACCTTCGCCTTCGTCGAGGACGAACGTGCGCAGGCCATTGACGGTGATCGGCGTCAAACGTTCTTTCCACCGCGATATGGCGCGATCTGCGCGGCTCAAGACGCGGACTCCTCAGGGGTTGTTGGCGCTGTTGGTCGCGGTGTCTGTGGACGGTCGCTGCCACTGCTCTGTCCGAGGCCCATGAACGCGCTGATGAGATCAATCGGCACCGGGAACAGGATGGTCGAGTTCTTTTCCGAGGCGACCTCGGTTAGCGTCTGCAGGTAGCGGAGCTGGAGGGCCGTCGGCTCAACGGCGATAATCGTTGCGGCGTCCTGCAACTGCTGCGCTGCCAGGGCTTCACCTTCGGCATGAATGATCTTGGCGCGCTTCTCACGTTCGGCCTCTGCCTGCCGGGCCATCGCGCGCTGCATCGACTCTGGCAGCTCGACATCCTTAATCTCGACAACGCTGACCTTGACGCCCCACGGCTCGGTTTGCTCGTCGATAATCGCCTGCAGCTTCTGATTAATGACCTCGCGCTCGGCCAGCAACTCGTCCAGCTCAACCTGTCCGAGGATCGAACGCAGCGTTGTCTGGGCGATCTGCGAAGTCGCGCGGACGTAGTCGGCGATGTTGACCATCGCCATACCGGCATCGACGACGCGGAAGTAGGCGACAGCATTGACGTTAACTGTCACGTTGTCGCGGGTGATGACCTCCTGCCGGGGAATGTCCATCGTCAGCGTTCGCAGGTCGACGCGGATCATGCGCTCGACGAACGGCACCAGCAGGATCAGTCCGGGGCCACGCGCGCCGACGAGGCGACCGAGCCGAAAGACGACGCCACGTTCGTACTCCTGGACGATCTTGATCGTCGCCGAAATCAGAATAATCAGGAAGAGGATAATCGCGCCTACGGCGACCAGAATACCGGTATCCATTGACGATGACTCCCTTAGCTCAACTCAAATTCTCACAGTTATCAGGCCGACCCGGCCTGCAGCGCATCAACCGCTCGGATGCGGGCTGGGCGAAACTGGTGGTGTGCTGCCGGACTCCAATTCAGCCGGAGCGACGTGAAGCTCCAATCCGTCGATAGCGATGACACGCACGGATTCGCCAGCTTCGACAGGGATTTCCGAGCGTGCCTGCCACAGCTCCCCGAAGATGAACACCATGCCGGTCGGACGCAGATTAGTGCGCGCTACGCCGAGGGTGCCGACCATCGCATTCGTGCCAGTAACTGCCGGCTTCTTGCGAATGCGAATCACTGCGCTCACGACGAAGACGAAGAACAGCGCCACCATCGCCGTCATCGCGAAGATTACGCTGCGCGATACATTCAGGACGTCGGGATTGCGCGTGTTCGAGAGCAATAGTGAGCCGAACAGGAACGCGCCGACTCCGCTGATTGTCAGGACGCCGTGCGTCGTCAGGAAGACATCGAGGGCGAACAGCACGAAGGCAAGGATCATCAGCGCCAGGCCGGCCCAGTTCGAGTTGATCGTCCCGAGACCGTAGAAGCCGCCCAGCAGCAGGATGACTCCGATAGCTCCCGGCCCAATGCCGCCCGGGTTGGCGATCTCGAAGATGATCGCCAGAGACCCGAGGCTGAGCAGGATGTAGGCGATGTTTGGATCAGTCAGGACCTGAAGCAGCCGCTCGAAGAACGACATGTCGATCGTTTCGACTTGCGCGTTGGCCGTCGTCAGCGTGACTTGCTGCCCGGCGACCGCCACGGTCATCCCGTCCGCCTGCTGCAGCAGGTCGTCCTGTGTTGCAGCGATGAAGTCAATGACACCGAGCTTGTCTGCCTCACTGGCCCGGACGTTGGCCGCGTCGCGGACGGCGTCTTCTGCCCAGTCGCCATTGCGCCCACGCAGCTCGGCGAGCGAGCGGATCTTGGCGACCGCGTCGTTGACGATCTTGCGATCCATCGCCGTCGGCGTCTCGCTGGCCTGCCCATCATTGCCGATCTGCACCGGCGTCGCCGATCCGATGTTGGTTGCCGGGGACATCGCTGCGACGTGCGCCGCGTAGGTGATGTAGACGCCAGCCGAGGCAGCTCGGGCACCGTCTGGTGCAACCCAGACGATGACAGGAATAGGTGAGTTCAGAATGTCGCTGACAATATCGTCCATCGCCGAGGACAGGCCGCCCGGCGTATCCATCTCGATGATGACGGCGTGGTCGCCGCGATCGGCGGCACGATCGATGCCTCGCCCGACGTAGGTCGCCATGACTGGCGTGATCGCCCCGTCGATCCTCAACTTTCCGACGCGCGTCTGGGGATCAGCCGCGACGGAGCCGGTCAGAAATATGAGCAGCGCGAGCATGACAGCGAATGCCCCGACAATCCGGCGGGCAATGCGGTTTCGTTGTGGCCGTCTGGCGTGTCGTAGTGGCATAGAAGACATCGCGAGCTCCTTTGCTCGTGTGCATGACAAGTATACGGTGTGGGGACTCTGAATAGCTGAAACGCCAGTACAATCAGCAGGATGTCCGACAGGATGAGTGAGATGGTGGAGTGGGCGTGAACGACGATTCTCGGGACGTGTCGCAGCCGGTTGCGGCGAATGACGCTGCTGCAGCCTATGCGCGTGCCGAACAATACGTAAATGGTTTGATCTTCGGTCCGCCGTCTCCGCCACCGGGCACGCCGCCAGAGGAGATACGGGCACGGGCAGTCGCGCGCCTCGCGCGGCTCCGGGCGTTCCTGGAGTTCCTCGGCAATCCGCAGCGCACCTACCGCACAATCCACATCACCGGCACGTCAGGGAAGGGATCGACGACGACGCTGACATCATCCATCCTGACTGCCGCGGGCTATCGCGTCGGGACGCACGTCTCGCCATATTTGCAGGTCGCAACCGAGAAGCTGCAAATCGACGGCCGCCTCGTGTCGGCCCAGCGCTACGAGCGCCTGGTCGATGACATGCGTCAGAGCGTTGAGGCGTGGGTAGCCGACGGGCATGAGCGGCCGAATTACGGCGAGTTCTGGGTCGCGATGACGCTGCGCTTCTTCGCCGAGGAGGGCGTTGACGTCGCCGTTATCGAAGTTGGCGCCGGCGGCCGGTTTGACGTAACTAACGTCATCGAGCCGGATGTGGTCGCGATCACCAGCGTCGGGCTGGACCACACAGTGACGCTCGGGTCGACGTTGCCGGAGATCGCCTGGCACAAGGCAGGCATCATCAAGCCCAGCTCAACAGCCGTCACCGCCGTCACGGACCCAGAATCGCTGGCCGTGATCGAGGAAGAGGCGCGCACTGTCGGCGTCGAGCTTGTTCACGTACGCCAGGGTGAGGCATATAGCGATGTGCGCACGACACCGACCGGCACGTCATTCGTCGACGCCACCAGTGGTGAGCGCCTGGAGGTCGAGCTGCCCGGCGAGTTCCAGGCGAGCAACGGCGCGATGGCGGTCGAGATCGCGCGCAGGTTCGCGGGCGACAAGCTGATGCTGAACGCCATTCGGGCCGGTCTGGCCGACGCCCGGTTCCCCGGACGGATGGAGATTGTTCAGCAGAAACCGCTCGTGCTGCTGGACGGCGCGCACAATCCAGACAAGGTGCGATCCCTCGTCCGCAACCTGAAGCTGATCTATCCCGACCAGCGCAAGATCGTCGTCTTTGGCGCGCTGGAAGCGAAGTCGCACGGCGAGATGATCGGTGTACTCGCGCCGCTTGCCGATCTGGTCATTGCGACGATGCCGCAGGTGCTCGCCAAGCCGGCGATGGACGCCGACGAGATCGCTGCCGAAGCGCCCGCCGGGGTTGAGACCTTGGTAATCCCCGAGCCACAAGCGGCGATCAGCGCAGCGCTGGAGCGCGCGCACGACGACGACCTGGTGATCGTGACCGGCTCGCTCTATCTCGTCGGAAACGTACGCGAACGCTGGTACTCGTCTGACGCGATCCTGAATCAGGGCACCTGTTGGCCGACGTCCGACGGCGCTAGTCGGCGCTGATTCGGCCCGCTTTTCGCAGGTAGCGCACGAGCCCGTCGATCGACATCCAGTGCGGAGTCGTCAGCTCGAACATCTCTTCGAGATCCTCAGTGCCGTGCTCTGCCATCTCGGCGTGCACGGTCTCGGCCAGCTTCGCGATCATCGCGTCGCGGTCGAGCCCGTCATGCGCCCATTGTTCAACCAGCACGACCCACTCGTCCAGGCGCGACTCGAGCTGGTCCAGGTGCGGCACGACATCGTCCCACGGCCCGAAGTGCGTCAGGAGAAGTTGATCCGGCGCGACCTCGCGTAGGCGATTGATGCTGGCGTGCCAGCCTTCAACCGTGATGTCGGGTGGCGGGGTTGGCGGCCAGACCTCAGTGGCCGGAGGGATACGCACGCCGGCTACATCACCGCTGAAGACGGCGTTGTTGGCCGTGTCGTGGAATGCAAGGTGATGTGAGGCGTGGCCCGGCGTGTAGAGTGCCGACAGTGATCGCCCACCGAGCGTCAGAACGTCGTTGTCGGCGACGGTCTGCATCCGGTCGGCGTCGACTGGCCGGATTTCTCCCCACAGCTGATCCATCCGATCGCCGTAGATCCGGGTTGCGCTGCGGATGAGGTTTGCCGGTTCGACCATGTGCGGCGCGCCGATTTCGTGGACATAGAGCCGCGCGTTCGGAAGGCGATCGAGCAGCACACCGGCTGCACCGGCGTGGTCGAGGTGAATGTGCGTTACCAGGAGATGCCGGACCTCGGCCAGGTCGTGACCAAGAGCCTGAACGCCGCGCTCCAGTGCCCCCAGCGTCGTTGATGGCCCGCACTCGATGAGTGCCAGTCCATCGTCAGTCGGCAGCAGGTATGCTCCGATGACTTTGGGTGTGCCCTGAAAGTGCAGATCGATCAATCCGATGTCGGGTGTGAGCCACCGAGTTTCGTCGTGTGTCGCCATCTGGTCTCCCTGTCAGGCAGGCTGAACGGATCAGCCTTGCGCACTGTCGGCGAGTGCTACCAGGCGCGCAGCGAGCGCGTTCAGCCGTTCGCGGTAGATTGCGTAGTACTTCATGCCGTTGGCTGGGCGAACCGTCACCAGATCGGCTGATTCCAGCGTGCTGAGATGGCGCGAGACGGCGGACTGGCTGATGCCGAGCTGCGCCACGATCTCCTGTGCATAGAGCTCGCCATCACGCAGCATCTCAACGATGCGCATGCGCGAGGGATCGGACAGGGCCCGGAAGCCTTCGAGAAGCTGTGTCGTCGATAGCTCCTGATCGTCGACCGGCATCCGCATTGGGCCAGTACGCAGTTCCATGATGGTCGCCGGGTTGAAATACAGAATCAGCACGGGCCGGTAAAGGATGTACTGGATGAACTGTCCGAGACGGGTCGAGGGACTGAAGAACACCTGATCGACATCGCGCAGCCGGCTGCTGATCTCTTCCGGTAGCCGGTGTCCCGTGAGCTCGGCGAACGTCTGCTGCGCGGAGCTTCCGTGGGTCAGGCTCTGGGCGACGCGCACGACCTGACGAAGGGTGGGCAGCGTTGCGCGATATTCATCAGCGAACACTTCACGCCAGAAGCCCTCCAGCAGAGCCAGCGTCCTGAGCTTCAGTTGGCTCGGCGAGATGACGAGCGAGACGGCCTCGTCGATATTCGCGCGCGTGATCGCTGGTCGCAGGAACATGCGCCAGTCGTGCGGGTCGTCGCCCTCGGGCGGCTCCTCGGCCAGCCCGCGATCGCGGTAAACGCGGACAACACTGCGCGCCGCCATATCCTTGAATTGCTGGGCCGGGAGGCTACGGAGGAAGGAGAGGTAGTCGTCGAATGAAGCATTCAGCTGTTCGGGGGCGAGCGCGTCAAACGCGAAGAGCATCTCTTCGATGTAGTAGAGCAGACGACCTGAGAAGCCGAGCAGTAAGTCGAGGTCGTGCCGCAGGTCTTCGTCCAGCCCGCGCCAGGCATCGACAAGCCACGGGTCGAGCGCGGACTCCTCCTGATCGACTGCGTATCCGGCGCGGAACGCGAGTGAAATGGCAGATGTCAACGCGAGTGGTACAGAGACGGCAACGTACTGTCGCGGAGCGGGTCTGCCGACAATGAGCTGGCCCACGGCTCTCCCCCTGTGCTGGCATGTACACGGAACGGCGTGGCCGACCCCCGACCGGCATCACGCTATCACCATAACATGCTAAACCGGACTGCTCGTTGGCGCTACCCCTGCTGTGTCACCTGGGCGATGTAGTCCTCGCGCGGTGGGCTGAAGAGGTCCAGCACGAGGCAGCCCTCGGGACCGGCCATTCCACTATGCGGAACCTCGCCAGGAATCGTGTACGCGTCGCCGGGACGGCAGATGCGCGTATCGCCGTCGATCGTCATTTCGATCTCGCCCTCAAGCACCAGACCGAGCTGCTCGTGCGGATGGGCGTGCATCGGAATGCCAGCATTCGGCTCGATGCGGACCCAGTTGGCCATCATCTCGCCGCCGACCATCATGCTCATCTCAACGCCCGGCGCCGGCTGGATCTTCGGCAGCTCGTCGACCTTGTAGTAGAACGCGGCAAACCGAGAGGAGGCCGACGCTTCCTCTGGCTGTACCCAGAACCCGCCCGGATGGCGCCCTGGATCTTCGGCTGAATCGGGTCGGTTCTCGTCCGTGCGGTGGGACATTTGCATGCCTCCTGTCAATGAACACGATCGTTAGCGGCATGATAGGTGATCCGCCGAAATTCGTGATGGATTGGAAACAGCACGAGGACGGCTGAATAGGTTATGATTCGCCGCCATGGGATGACGGATTGGGGATGTTTATGTGCGAACGTACGCACTCATTTGCTACTCCCGGGCGTGCGCTTTCAGTCGCTGCCACCGCCGTTCTTTTGTTCGGGCTTGTCCTGGCAGCGGTGCCGACTCGCGCAGCTCAGGAGAATGACCCGCAGATTGTCGAGTCGCTCGCGCTGATTAACAAGTGGCGCAGTTGGCTTGGCGTCGCTCCGCTGACGATCGACCCTGCCCTGCAGAAAGCGGCCGAAGCGCACGTCGAGTACTATCGACTGAACTTCGGCGACCCTTCGCTGGCCGGCATGGGACTGCACTACGAGACGGCCGGTCGCCCGGGCTTCACCGGTGCGAGCTTCCAGGATCGTGTTGAGGCCGCCGGGTACGACGGCTGGGCTAACGAGAACGCCGGTATCTCCGGCTCGATGGTCTGGTCGACCAAGTGGTTCATCGGCACAGTTGGCCATCGGCTGACGCTGCTCGATCCGCGCTACTCGGACATCGGGTTGGCGGCGATCAGCGACGGCAAGATCAAGTTCGAGATCATCGACCTCGGCACAAAGAAGTGGAATGAGCAGGCGACGCCGGAGTGGGCCGCCTGGCCACCACACGGCGCAGTCGGCGTTGGAACATCGTTCGAAGGCGAAGCGCCGAACCCATTCCCGGGCGCATCGTTCCCGGTCGGGTATCCGATCACACTCAAGTACTTCGGCGCTGGTGATCTCGCCCTGACGAAGGCGAGCATGTCCACCGGCGGTGTGGCTGTGCCGTCGTTCTCGTCGATCGGCGATGGCTGGCTGACCCGCAAGACAATTCAGCTCGCGGCGAACGATCCCTTGAAGCAGGGCACGGTCTACGATGTCCACATTGAGGGCACGGCGAATGGTCAGCCATTCGTCCGCAACTGGAGCTTCACGACGACGACCGGCAGCGACGAGCTCGATTTGCCGGGCACGCCACGGGTCGCGCCGGTTGCGCCAACCCCGTCCCCGACTCCGACTCCAGCGCCTGTCGACGTGCCAGCCGAGCAGTTGCCTGATGGCCTGCGTACTGCCGATCCGCTCGTGCAGCAGCTCTGGTGGGAGACGGATGGGCCAGTCGCCAGCTCGGATGTGCAGCGAAGCTGGCTGTGGGGGCCGGATACCTGGCTGGCGAAGAATGAGCAATACGAAGAGGGCTCAAACGGCGACCGCCAGTCCTACTATTTCGACAAGGCTCGCATGGAGGTCAACGACCCGACTGCCGACAGTGCGGCTCACGTGACGGCCGGCCTGCTGGTTCGCGACATGATCTTCGGCAAGGCACAGGTCGGCGACGACCTGTTCATCAACATCGGCTCGGCAGACGTTCCGCTGGCCGGTGACGAGAAGCCATACAACCCAGATGCGCCGACATACGCCAGCCTGCGCAGCGTTGCCTCAATCGAGCAGGATCGATCGGTTGACGCGCGGGCCGGAGCCGGCATCAGCGAAGTACTGAGTGCCGACGGCTCCGTCTGGAAGCTCGACTCGTTGGCGCAACTCGCGACCTATGGCTCGTACGAGTCGACACTCGGACACAACATCGCGTCCGTGTTCGACAACTACCTGGCCTCGTTGCCCAACGACTGGATGATGAGTGTCGGCCTGCCACTGACGGAGCCGTACTGGGTGCGGACCAATCTGGCTGGCGTCCCGACGTGGGTCCTCGTGCAGGCATTTGAGCGTCGACTGCTTACCTACACACCCGACAACGCCCCGGAGTGGCAGCTTGAGATGGGCAACGTCGGACGCGCCTACTACACCTGGCGCTATGGCGTGCTGCCGCCCTGGCGCTAGCGGACGGTTAGGGTTAGCGCTTCTTCGAGTTTGCACCGGTGTCATGACGCCGGTGCAGACCGATCATTGAAGCCAGGAACGCCGTACCGAGCGAATAGCTCGCCAGCACGTCAGTCAGCCAGTGGTGACCGAGATAGATGCGGGACGGCCCGACGAGGCTGATGAACGATGCGATCCCTGTTGTCGGCACCCAGCGCGACAGACGACCGCGGATCTTGGTAAAGCACAGGTAGGCGAAGAACCCCCAGAAGCAGACATAATGCAGAACATGGCCGCTGGGGAAGCTCGAATCGCGGAGCTTCGCTGCGGTCACCAGAATGCCGTCGCCACCGGGGCGGGGTCGTTGAATCAACAGCTTTGTTGTGAACGACAGCATTGACGCCAGCCAGGCCACCGCCATATAGCGGGCGTCGCGCCGGAAGCCCATGAGCCAGACGCTGCTGGTTGCCACGCCCGGCAGGATCAGCGACTGCGGCCGAAAGCCTGGCCACGAGATAATGTGCAGCATCCGCCCGAGGGCCGGGTGCCGGATACGCTGCATCCGCAGCGTCACAACGACGTCGCGCTCCATCCGCGGATTACGCCGCACGGCGATGAGCAGCGAGAGAAACGCGCCGAGCGCAAGAAGCGCAACGAGCAGGAACCCGCGTCCGCGCGACGCCGCTACCCGCGGCGACACGGTCATGTCGTGGGCGCGCTCTTCAATCTGTTCGATAACCTCGTGGACTTGCTGGCTCACATTGCCCTCCCGGCGACGGATTGTACCGACACCGGGAGGTGAGAGTCAGCCCTACTCGTCGCGTGTGATCCAGCCGCGGCGAATGAGGACTTCGCGAGCGAGGTGGCCGAGCATCACTTCGTCCTTCGTTCCGGCGTAATCGGGATGGTACTCGAATCGATTGCGCTCGAAGTACTGGACAATGTGTTCCCGCCCATCCGTCTCGGAGAGCTCGCGGAATTCTTCGGAGATTGGATAGCCGAAGACTGGTAGCCCCCCGTTACGCTCCCAGAACGCCTTGAATGCGTTCGAGAGGCTGTGGCCGGTCTTGTCGAAGTAGGTGTGGTCGGCGTCCGACGTGAATGGCTTGATGCGCTGGAACGCGGCTTCGTTGCGCCGCTTGACCGTCGTCTCACTGCCGAGCAGGCCGAGCAGCACCTCATCATCAGTCCCGATGTACTCGGGATGATATTCAAACCGTGCGCGCTCGAAGTACTGCGTCAGGTAGCTGCCACCGTCGGTTTCGGATACCTCGACAAACGCCTCGGTCAGCGGGTAGCCAAAGCGTTCGACGCCGCCGTTCGCTTCCCAGTAGTCGATGAACTGCGCCGGCACGTTATGCCCGGTGATCTCGAAGAACCGCGCACCGGGGTCGCGTGTCTGCGCCACCGGCGTGACAGGTGGGGACGCGACAGTCACCCGTGTCGGTGCGAGGTTGGTATGCGTATAGGTGACGAACTCCTGGACGACAGAGGCGCGGAACTCGTCCGTGCCCAGCGACCGCAGGCGGACGAATCCGGTGACGGTGCGTGTCTCGCCGGCTGGCAACGGCCCGCCAAGTCCCCAGCGATACGGGTTCGGCGTACCGGTCCACGACTGCTGCTGCAGCGTGACACGGAACTCCCCCTCGACTTTCGGGAATCCGGCTGTATCGAAGTTCTGACCCTCATCGTAAATGAAGCCCGGTTCCGGGCCACCCGACTGTATCGTCGAGCTGCCGGTGTTGCGGACCTGCATCCGTACCTCAAGCAGGTTGCCCTGATAGATGGTCGTCGGGCCGATCTCGCACGAGACGACCTCGAGGTTCCCCGGTATTGCCGGAGACGGCTCCAACGATGGCGGCGGTGTTGGCAGCACCGGCGGCGCGAGATAGATCGGTCCCGTGCCGGCAATCGCGCCGCGCAACGTCGGCAGTAGTGGGTAGCACAGGTCGCCGGGACAGGATGTCGAGAGCACATCCCGGTGGCCGCACAGATTCGGGCAATCTTCGAGGTCATGGAAGTCGGCAGCGGTCGTTACATCGACGTTGCCTGCTCGCTTCCAGACGAGCGATGCAATAGCATCCAGCATTGCCTGTGGGGGATTGGCGATATCGAAGTTCCCGAGGAGCGCGATGCCAACCGACCCGTTGTTGTACTGCAACGAGTGGCCGCCGATGACGTTCGGACCGCCGAACCGCCCCTCGTAGATGCGCCCCTGCCAGTCGACGACGAAGTTGTAGCCGATGTCGCCCCAGCCGCGCGTGATCGCGTGGTAGTAGTAGACCGAACGAATGGCAGCCAGCGGATCGGGCGGGTTGTTGTCGGTCACGGTGTGGTGGACGATGATCTTCTCGATCGGCGCGTAGCTCGGCGGCCAGAGCATCGGACCGTTGGGATCCTGATTCTTGAAGCGCAACTTCTCGTCAGCACCCCAGCCGGAGCGCGGGATGATCAGACCGTCGATCAGAATCGCCTGCTCGACCGCCTGGTCGGCCGTCATCGCGCTGCCGACAGCGGTGGAAGACGTGTCGAGCGTGCCGACGACGATTTCGCGAAGGCCAGCGCCTTCGGTGACTGACGCGCGCACCTGCACCGATACGCCTTGCGAGAGGATCGGCGCAGCGAAGCGACGGGTCTCCCCGCCGGTCTCTCCGTGATGATCGGGATGGAGCGCGATCCAGTCTGACCAGCTGCCATCTTTCGCGCCGACACGAACTGCGATCGACATTGCTGAGTCATCCGCTGTAGCGGCGTCCCACGAGACATCCACCGAGTCGAAGCCAGATTCGGGCCGCATAACCGGTGACTCCCAGTCACCGACAGTGGGCAGGCCATCCCCAAATTGCCATTCTGAACGAACTGCTCCGGTCGCGCCGGCCGCTGTGGGCCAGCGTGTCACATGCAACATGGCGGCAGCAGTCGCAGCGCCGCCAATCCGGAGAACCTCGCGTCGCGAAAAGCGTCTGGACAGAACCATTGACCCCCACCCAGGCGTCGCGCACAGCCATCAGGCATGGCGCATGAATCGGCGCGAACAAAACGGACACATGCCATAAACCACACCCCAACGAGCGAACAGTACCACGGGGTGTACGTACACGCAAGCGCACAGCGAAATCGCCTGATTTCGCTGCCCGTTTGCTATAGTCTCGATCGATCGTCATCGATCCGGGAGTCGGCATGACCAGTCACGCGTCCCTACGTGTAGAACGCTCGAGAGCTTCGCTGGTCGCACGCGCGCCGCGCGGCTGGCCGATGGTGTTCGTCTTGATCTGGGTTGCCCTGGCGATCGCGTTCTTCGTCCTGCCGTGGTCGGTCGAGGCCAAATCGCTGGCGTTGCTCCATGGCCTGTGTGCCCAGCAGCCCACCCACTCGTTCTATTTCGGTGACCAGCGGCTGCCGTTCGATGCGCGTATGACCGGCATCTACGGCGGGGTGGCGATGACCAGCATTGTGCTGCTGGCGCTCGGTCGTTGGCGTACTGCTGGGTTGCCGCAGCGCGGCATCATCCTGGCGCTCGTCGCCGGCGTCGGTGTGCTGGCAATCGACGGCCTGAACTCGACGCTTCTCGACGCCGGTATGCCCTATCTGTATCAGCCACAGAACATCCTCCGACTGCTTACCGGTCTGCTCACCGGCACGGCGCTCGCTGTCTTCGTCTGGCTGCTGATCGGCAACATCGCCTTTGCGCCGTCAGTGCGTCGGCCTGGGCGGGTCGTCCGTGGTTGGCGTGACATTGGCTGGCTCATGCTGGCGCACACGGGCGTCGCTGCGCTGGTGCTGACGACCTGGGGACCGCTGCGCATCCCGCTGTCAGTCCTGCTGATGGTATCGGCAATCGCTGTCCTGTCCGGGTTGATGCTCGGCTTTGTGCTATTGCTGGGCCGCCGCGAGAATCGGGCGCTTGGGACTGCCGATCTCGCCGGAGCGGCGACGCTGGCGCTGATCATGGCGCTGATGCTGATTGGTTCGCTGGCAGGCGGGCGGTTTCTGCTGGAAGCCTGGCTCGGGCTGCCAGTTCAGGGATAGGAGTACATGTGAACGATCGGGGAACGGGCACGGGATTGAACGGCTCCGGTTCGGACTCGGACTGGCCCGAAACACCCGGGCAGCTTGTCTATCTGCTCGACGCGGTTGTCGCCCTGTTCGAGGGCATCCAGCGCGGGGAGCAGGTTGATTTGCTGGAGCGCCTGCTCGACTGCGTCGACTGGCACGAGATGTTTGGCGGCGATGGCGCTCATCCACTGACGACCGAGCAGGTTGGGCAACTACGCGATCACTATCGTGCGAAGTTCTCGGGTCTCGAACGCTTCTATCTCGCCGAGCAGCTCAGCACCGAGCTGATGACAGCGCTAATGGCGAGCGGCGACATGCGCTTCTCTGACGAAGTTCGGCGTCTCGGGCGCGATCGTCCCGAGCTGTGGCAGGAGATCCGAACGTTCTTCAGCCGCAAGGAGCTCGCAACATCGATGGCGATGCTCGCCGATCTGGATCAGGCGGGTCAGAGCAACTAGATGTGGCGTGTGCGTCTGCGCTCACCTCTGCGCTGGCTCTCGGCAGTCATGGGCGGAATGCTTGTCTTCGGGATGGCCGGCATCTTCGACCAGCCGTGGCTGATTCTCGGTGTCCCGTTGATCATCGCGATCTTTGTGCTCGCGCCACCGATCTGGGTGTATCGCCACGAAGAGGCCCTTGTTGAGCACGCATCGCTCAGCGTCGTTGCTGAGCCCGCTGCCGATCGGCCAACCACATTCGTCCTGACGGTGGTTAACGATGCGGCAGTCCCGGCGGCGGATTTCCGGCTCCGCATTCTTGTCCCGCATCGGCTCGTCCCGATGCAGCATCAGGGGCGTCTGCTCGGGAACATTCTGGTCGGCGAGATGGGTCGCAACTGGTTCGTTGATGCAGCTGTCGACTCGACGGCGATCACATTCCGGGCGGCGCAGAAGGGTGAGAAGCCCGGAATCCTCTGTCCAGCGCATGGGCGTCTGCCGCTGGCGGAGCTGAGCCTGCCGCCGCAGGGCGCTCCGTGGAATGTGACGCTCGACTATCAGGTCAGCGGTGGGTCCGCTGCCCCGGCGCTCTCAACATTGGCGGTTCGTTCGCAGCGCTGAGAATGCAAAAGCAACGACGCCGCCAATGGGCGGCGTCGTTCTTGTCTCTTCAGCAGATTGCCGAAGATCAGGAGGTCTTGGCCTCCTTGCGTCGGCGCTTGTGCTCGGCCTTGCGGGCCTTGGCACGGCGCTGCTCGCTCTTGCTGACGAATCGTCGCTTGCTGCGGAATTCGCGGAGCTTGCCTGACTTCTGCATTTCCTTCGTGAACCTGCGCAGCAGGCCCTCGAAGCTCTCACTATCGCGCGCTTCAATCTTCATACGTTGTCACCCCCCCTCTGTCCTGGAATGGTGTGATCTGTGTTGTGGTCCATGACGACTCAGGCACACAATAACCTCTCGGACGGAGTCGCCCGGACACTTCATTGTATCGTATGCGCTGCACAAGACGTTGAGCGCCGGTTCGCTATACTCGTCTTCGCGTATGGGTGGGAAGGGTTGAGCGTTAGATGTCCGGCGAGACAGGCGTCATCTACTGCGGCACCTGCGGTGCCATGAATCCACGTACAAATCACTTCTGCTCGGCCTGCGGTCACCAGCTGGTCGATGCGTATCACGCATCCGAAGGGTTGCGCGTCTACGCGACGGCCGATCCATCGGCACCGCTTGTTGAGATCGTGCCTTCCGGTGCAGATTTGCAGGTGCTCGAAACCGACGAGGAGTTGCCGGGCGATTTCGTCAAGATCGCGCTGGAGGACGGGCGCGTTGGTTACGTCCGGCTGCATGAGGTAGAGCAGACGGTTGGGGACGTTGATCGCGAAGCGACCCGCCGCGAGCCAATCGGTTGCATTTCGTCAACTGCCGTGCTTGCGATTCTGGCGCTGATCATCGTCTCTGCTGCGCTTGTGCTGGTGACGGCGATTCGCTCGAACGATGACACGGCCGACTTCATCGCGTTTCTGTCCTGCATCATCATCGTGCCGTTCCTGCTGATGGTCGTCGGCTTCTATCTGTATGTGCGCAAGCGCGAAGATGAGCTGCTGGCGGAGCGCGAGGGCGGCGATACCGGCGTGCTGGAGGATGCGGGGCAGGATGGAAGTTGAAGCTCGGATCGAAGGGCTGCGTCGCTACCTGATCCACAGCGACGAATATGCAGTCGTGTATTTCAGCCACGTCGACGATCCGGAGACGGTACGGCAGGCGCAATTGAGCGTCGATGCGCTGCCGAAAGGCCTCGCGGTGGGCGACGCGGTGCGAATTACCTATCTTATTGGTGTTGTGGCGGCGATTAGTCGCGTAGAATGACGTGTTGCGTTTGGCAGGAAACGCGCACGCTGCTATCGTTAACGGTTGGCCGGACTGGGCGATCCAGTGCCGGGACGTGTGACGCGCACCGGCGCGCATGAATGAGACATCCAGAAGGGCCCAGGAGCGCATGAGCCAACGACATGAGCTGACCGCGTCGATGCGTTCGGTCATCGGCAAGGAAACCAAGAAGCTTCGCCGTGAAGGTGTTGTCCCCGGCGTCATCTACGGACCGGTCATCGAGTCGCCGCTGTCCGTCAGCGTCAACATGAAGGACGTCGATCGCGCCTACGTCGCGTATGGTCCGAATGTGCTGATCGATCTGAGCGTTGAGGACGAGACGTACACCGTCTACATGCGCCACATGTCGATGGATCGCCTGCGTCGCGAGCCGATCCACGTCGAGTTCTTCGCGCCGAACCTGAAGGTCGAGATCACGACTGCCATTCCGCTGATGGTCGTCGGCGAACCGGCCAACGACGATGGCGTGCTGACCTATGGTCGTGAGACGGTCGATGTTCGTGGCCTGCCGATGAACCTGCCGGCTGTCCTCGAGGTTGATGTTTCCGGCCTGGCTGAGATCGACCAGACGATTCATCTTCGCGACCTGGCAATCCCTGAGGGCGTCGAGCTGCTCACCGATCCCGAAGAGATGATCGTGAAGCTCTCCGCGCCGCAGCTCGAGGTTGTCGAGGAAGAGGAAGCGGCCGAGGGCGAAGAGGGCGAAGCCGCCGTAGAGGCTGGCGAAGCTTCCGAGGAAGCCTCCGACGACGAGGAATAGCGCTTCGTTATCCGCGCTTGTTCCGATTGAACAGAGCATTCAGGTCTGGCCGCGCCCGGCGCTTGCGCCGCGCGGCCAGTTCTGTATCCCGCTCAGCGACCGCTGCTTCCAGCTTGCGCGCGTACTGCGCCGTCTCGCTGTACATCTGCTCCAGCCTGGCCAGATACTCCGCGCTCGGATCGCCGCCGCGTGACGGACTGAGCTTCCACGGCTCACGGCAATAGCGCAGCAGAGGCTCACACACCTGCTCCCAGGTGAATCGCGACGTCACGTCGGCGAGGTGCGACCGCATGGCGTGTGCAGTATCCGCATCCAGCACTTGCCGAATAGCAGTGGCGACCGAGTCGACATCGCCGGGCTGGGCGATGGCACCGATCCGCGTTTCCCGAACGAGATCAGCCAGAACATCGCCATCACTAACGACCGCCGGCAGGCCACACCAGAGGATGTCCATCACGCGCGTGCGGTAGGCGTAGCGCGCCTCGACCGTTTCGACGTGCAGCGACACGGCTGCGTCGGATTCGAGGAGCCAGTTCTGGCGTTCGTCGTAGGCAACCCAGTCGTTGAAGAAGACGTGCCGATCGAGCAGGTCGAGCTCACGAGCGAGGTTACGTGCTTCTTCAACGATCCCCATCTCGGCCACCTGCGCCCCGGGACTACGCACACCCATGAAGACGAGTCGCAGCGCGGGATACTCGGATGCCAGCAGGGCGATGGCGCGAATCGCCGTTAGCGGATCAAGCCAGTTCCAGACGCCACCGTTCCAGATCAGCAGCGGGTCGTCGGGACCGAGGTTGAACGCTGCCCGTGGTCCGGGACCGGTCTTGCGTGGGCGATCCGTTGGCAAGCCGAACGGCACGACATCTATCAGCGACCGTAGCGCCGGATCAGCCTGCAAGTAGCTTGGCTCCAGGCGTCCGGCGAGTGTCAGTGTGCCGAGCCAGTAGTCACGCTGGCGCTCGGACGCGCACATGAAGAAGTCGCCCAGGCCGAGCAGACGCTTGAGGATCGTGAGATCATCCTGCCGGTGCGCCTCGCCGCGCTCCGGATCAATGCGCGCGTATTCGAGCTTTTCCAGAATCCACGGCGCGTACAGGTCGATGACGAGATGACGATTGTCGAGGATCTCGGGTTCTGCGTAGAGGTACGGGATGTGTTGAGCAACGGTGACATCGTGCTCGGCAACGAGCGCAGCGAGTGCGTGTCCGCGCTCGTCTTCGGATGCGTCGGCCTGCCCGTAGGCCACCAGCGTCACGCCCGGCGGCGGGGTGAGCGTCGTTGGCGTTGGCGTTGCCAGCGTGACCGGCTGCTGCGCCCCGATTACGCGCGCCATGTTCCAGTAGCGGATGCCGGAGCCGGCCATGCGCTCGCCAATCGTGTCGGACGCAATCAGCAGGACACTCGGGGTATCAATCACACGATGCTCCCTCGCTCGGGCTGGAATAATGCCGTCCGGATGGAGAGGTGATATGCGCGAAGCCTGGACGGCGATCATCGTCAACTATAACGGGGCGACCTATCTGGATGCCTGCATCACGGCGCTGGAGTCGACGGACGCTCGACCGACTGAGATCGTCGTCGTCGACAACGCCTCGACCGACGACTCGCTGCTGGAGCTGCACACCTACCCGCGTGTGAACGTGCTACAGCAGCCGGTGAACCGTGGGTTCGCTGGTGGCGCAAATGCGGGGCTGGACGCTGTTGAGACGCCACTCGCAGTCATCCTCAACCCCGATGTCGAGGTCGAGCTGACGTTCGGCAGCGCGGTGCTGCGCGCGTTCTCAGCGGACGCGCGTCTCGGCGTAGCCGGTGCCTTGCTAACCTATCCCGGAACGTCGACTGTCCAGCACGCCGGCGGCATCGTCGATCGCCCACTGCTGACAACGCGCCATCGGTACTACCAGGACGACGTGTCTGCCATCGGTGCGGAATCGGTTGCGGTCGACTTCGTGACTGGCGGCGCAATGGCGCTGCGCATGGCGGCGGTTCGGCAGGTCGGCGGCTTCGACGAGCAGTTCTCGCCGGTCTACTACGAGGACGTTGACCTCTGCTATGAGCTGCGCCGCGCCGGCTGGAGGGTGCGGTTTGATCCGTCGATTCGGGCAGAACATCACGAGGGCGCGACGCTGGCGCGGTCGGATGACTACTATCGGTTCATTCATCGCAGCCGCATTCTGTTTGCGCTGAAGCACCTGTCGCCAGGTGAGTGGCAGCACTCGTTTCTGCCGGCTGAGATCGAGCGGATCAGGCAGGACATCGGCTCCGAAGGAAGCAACGACTGGCGTGCTTTTTCCGGTGCTGATGCCATTTCTGCGCTTCTCGGGGTGGACAATGCGGGATCGGTGGCGTCGCCGACGCTTGCAGCGGTGAGCCCTGCGGCGGGGCATGTGGCGCTGGGTGAGATGCGCGCGCTGTGGGAGGTGGAGCGGCGCACGCCGGGCGAGAGCCGGATCCGTCGTTTGCTCACTCCGTGGAATCGCCAACTCGACCGCGCGCTGGAGCAGCAGCGGGCGTTCAATGGCGCGCTCGTGCGAGCGTTCGAGCAGCAGGATGCAATCAATCGCGCGCAGACGGCGAATCTGTTGCTGATTGCGCTGGAGGTGATTGCACGGCTGCGGGCGACTAGCGATCCGGTTCGCGAGTCGCAATGGCCCCGATGATCGGCAGGCTCGGGTCGCGACCGGAGTAGACGGCCCAACCAATGAGCGCTCCAGGCAGGAACGGCGCGAGCAGCAGCAGCGGCAGCAGGCAGAACAGCGCCCAGCTCTGGCGCAGCAGCCAGATGGCGGCGATGACCATCACGACGAGCAGTATCAGCAGCACCGGAGCGAAGAGCAGCGCCTGGATCGAGTGACGGCGGAGAAACGAGCGGTCCTTCGCCGCGCCGGTCAGCATCAGGAGCGGGACGAGCGGCGTGAAGACGTAGCCGAGTGCCGCGGCAATGCGCTCCTGCTGCTGCGGCTTGTCATCCAACCTGGTAGCGATCGTACACCTCGCTGAATCTGCCGCCGTCGAGCAGCTCTGTGCGCATATCCGTTTCGGTCAGGGCCAGGGCCTCGACTTCGTCGAGCACCTCAGTAACGATTTCTCCCGGTACGATGACGACGCCGTCCGCATCGCCGACGACGAAGTCCCCCGGACGTACCAGCACGCCGCCGCACATGACCGGATGGTCGTACCCACTAATCCGCCAGCGCCGGATTGAGCTGGCCGGCGAACGGTAGCGAGCGAAGGTCGGAAAGCCCATCTCGAGCAACTGCTGGACGTCCCGCGTTCCGCCGTCGATGACGACACCGGTGCAGCCACGTCCGCGCGCCGCAGTGCTCATCAGCTCACCCCAGTGAGCAGCGCTATCGTCGCCACTGGCATCGACGACTGCGATGCAATCTGGCGTCAGCGCATCAAGGAACGCCTTGCGCATGTCCCAGTCATCCGGCTCAAGAGCCGTGGCCGGGGCACCCTTGCAGGTGAAGGCCGGTCCTGCGACACGCGTGTCATGCGTCAGCCCCTGGATCGAACCGTGGACGACCTGGTCGCGCAGGCCGCGGCGGTCGAGCACGTCGGCCACCGCGCCGGAATATACTCGGCGATAGCGTTCGCTGAGATCGCGACGGGTTTGATCGTCCATACCACCAGTTCCTTCGACAACACCGACCATCTGGCGCAGTCTACGTGGCGGACCGTATCCGGGGCAACCATTCGAAGACGGAGCAGGCATGGATAGTCTGGAGTACCGTGACATTGTTGGGCATTTTCCGACCGGTGTCGTTGTCGTAACGAGTGCTGACGAGACAACCGGCGCAATGCACGGCGTGACAGTCAATGCGTTTACCTCGTTGTCGCTGGATCCACTCCTGGCGCTCGTCTGCATCTCGCGGGAGACGCAGAGCCACGATTTCCTGACGACGCGACCGGCGTTCGCGATCAACATCCTGGCACGGCGACAGGTCGCGTTGGCCGAACGCTTCGCCGGCCGTGCGCCGCTCGTGTCGGCCGAGTTTGCAGGGGTGCCCCACACCATCGGAGTGGGTGGCGCTCCGAAGCTGGATGGCTGCGTTGCCTGGCTGGAGTGCCGTCGCGCCGCGACTTACCCGGGCGGCGACCACACAATCCTGATTGGCGAGGTTATCGGAGCCGAGCTCGGTGATGATGACGACCCGCTCGTCTTTTTCACCGGCGACTACACGTCGCTGACCTGGGGTTAGCTGGGCGCGCTGGCATTCCCGCGCAGACGCGCCATTGAGACGGCATCGGTGAACTCACCGAGGCGGAACGCATAGTCGCGATGCGTGCCTTCGACCTCAAACCCGAATGACTGGTACAGGCGGATCGCCCGCTCGTTGTCGACGTAGACCTCCAGCTCGATGCGGTGCAGGTTATACCAGTTGTCCGCGAGGTCGATGGCGGCAGCCAGCAGTTGGCGGCCGATGCCCTGCCCGTGCAGGTCAATACGCACAGCCATGCCGATCGCCCCGACGTGGGCACGGCGACGTGTGTAGATCGTGAGTCCCAGCGCTCCCACCGGCTCGCCGTCCAGATCCGCGACAAGCATGCGTTGCGTCGGACTTTGTACTAATCGCTCAGTGCGCTCAGCGTCTGTTGTAAACGGGATCTGCAGCAGCTGCGCGGCAATGCGCGGGTCGTTGTGGATCGCGTTCAGCGTTGGGATATCGGTCGGATGCGGTTCGCGAATGATGACCGGTACCATCTACTTCTCCTGATTAGATGCATAGCGTGCGACAACGACACACCCTGCCGCGAGAACGAAGAAGAACGCTGCGACGCCGGTCTGCTGTAATGCGTCGACCAGGCGTCCGCCGCTGAAGCTGATGATCGCGAACAGGAGCTGCAGAACCGCCGTTGCCAGCAGAAAGAGCCCGATCACGATGAACGGCAGCCCGGCGACGACGCCGAACATATCGGGCTTGAGCGCTCTGCCGTGCGCGCGGGTGGCGCTGACCCAGAGCAGCGAGTAGCGGTACCAGATGTATGCGCCGCAGGTAGCCAGCACAGCGATCAGCGCAATCATCACCAACGTGTATGGGATGTGAATCACGAGGTTGACAAGGCGATTAAAGAGCGACGCGATCGCAAGCAGAATAAGCGTGACAAAGATGCCGACGCCGTTCACGACAGCCAGGCGCAGCCCGTCGGCAGTCGCTCCGCCGCGCGGCCTGAGCAGGCCCCAGACCTGGTCAGGAAATGAATCCGGGCCGCCGGTATAGCTCAATCGATCATCCTTGCCGTCGATCATTCCCGTCAACGTAAGCCGTCATTTTACCCACAGGCGCGTTGCTATACTCAGATCGATTGACACTCGGAAACCGAGCAGACGCCCGGGTTCCCACATCGAAGGTGAGGTCATGATGGAAGGCAAGAGCAACATCGCCTTGATCATTGTTGCCCTGGCGATCCTCGGCGCGATCCTGGCGCTCCTGTATCGCTCGGCGTCCAGCGAAGAGCTGCCGGACGACGAGTGGTTCGATTTCGAGCACGCCTGACGCTCTAGCGTGGCTGAAGCGCCGCGAACATCGTCGTCAGGTGCGATCGCACCTGCGCAACAACCGATTCGACTGCGACAACCTCCGCATCTGCCGGAGGTTGATTGCGTAGCTTCAGCTCGACGCCGCCAGACTTGAGCGACCGATTGCTAACAGTCAGGCGGATTGGTATGCCGATCAGGTCCGCATCGGCGAATTTCACGCCGGCAGACTCATCCCGATCGTCATACAGAACCTCGATCCCTTCCGCCTGTAGCATGCGGTAGACGCCATCTGCCGCCTCGCGTGCCTCGTCGTTCGCGCCGATCAGGACGAGGTGCACCTCGAAAGGCGCGACGCTGGCCGGCCAGCGCAGACCGCGATCGTCGTGATGATGCTCGGCGAGGGCCGCCAGCATCCGGGAGACGCCGAATCCGTAGGAACCCATCACCATGATCTGCTCGTTGTCGTTTTCGTCGAGGTAGACCGCTTTGAGCGGAGCCGAGTAGGTCGTGCCGAGCTTGAAGATGTTGCCAACCTCGATGCCACGCTGCTCAACGAGCGCGGCACCACACTCGGGGCAGGGGTCGCCAGCCTCGGCCATCAGGATGTCGGCGAGGTGGGTCGGTTCGTAGTCGCGACCGAGGTTGACGTTGATCAGATGGTAGCCATCGCGGTTCGCGCCGGCAACGAGATTTGGAGCGCGTGCCGTCTCGTCGGCAACGACGATCGTATCGGTCAGCCCGACCGGCGAAGCGTAGCCCGGCACCGCGCCACTGCTGCGAATGAGCTCCTCGCCGGCCGGCGCGACCTGCGGTACCCCGAGCAGCTCTGCGAGCTTGATCTCGTTGACCGAGCGGTCGCCGCGAATCACGACGAAGATCAGCTTGCCGTCGGCCTCGTAGAAGACTGCCTTCGCGGTGCGTTCGCGTCCGACATCCAGATAGGTCGCGACTGCTTCGATGGTTGTCGCGCCGGGTGTCTCGACTTCTTCCATCGGCAGAGGTGCGCCGTCGGGCGCGGGGAGTGTCGTTCGGGCTACCTCGCGGTTGGCGGCGTAGCCGCACGACGGACACGTCAGCAAGACGTCCTCGCCGGCATCGGCGATCAGCATGTACTCGTGCGAACCCTCGCCGCCCATGATGCCGGAGTCGGATTCGACAACGACAACATCGATGCCGCAGCGCGCGAACGCACGCAGGTAGGCGTGGTGGCAGTCCTCGTAGAAGCGCTGCAGGTCGTCGCGGTCGGTGTGGAATGAGTAGGCGTCCTTCATCAGGAACTCGCGGCCACGGAGCAGACCGGCGCGCGGTCGTGGCTCATCGCGGTACTTTGTCTGGATCTGGAAGAACTGCACCGGCAACTGGCGGTACGAGCGCACCTCGCGGCGGACGAGATCGGTGGCGACCTCTTCGTGCGTCATCGCCAGCACCATCGGGCGCTCGGCGCGATCGACGAAGCGGACGAGCTCATCGCCGATGTCGTACCAGCGCCCCGTCTCCTGCCACAGGTCGGCGGGATGCACCACCGGCATCGCCAGCTCATGGCAGTCGATGCGCTCCATCTCCTCGCGGATGATGCGCTCGATCTTATGAATGGAGCGCAATGCCAGCGGGAGATAGGAATGGATGCCGGCGCCGAGCTGACGCACGAAGCCGGCGCGAATCAGCAGTGCCGCGCTGGCCGTATCGGTGCCGGCCGGGGCATCTCGCCGGGTCTTGCCAAACAGTCCGCTGTAGCGCATGAATTCTCCTCTACTCGGCGGAACTGTAGCAGAGGGCGGGGCCGGACGATATCCAGCCCCGCCGGTCGTCGATTATGGCGTCAGGCGGTTGATGTCGCGTGGAAACGCAGTGATTTCGCGGACGTTCGCTGCGCCGACGAGCTGGGC
>JBDHWD010000024.1:0-38056 GCA_039810005.1 Thermomicrobiales bacterium
GCGGTGTTGCTGTCCGGATCCGGGCGGACGCTGGAGAACTTCATCGAGCTGCGGGATCGCGGCGATCTGGCGATCGACATCCCGATTGTCATCTCCTCCCGCTCGACGGTACGGGGCGTCGAGGTTGCTCGCGCTGCCGGTATCGAGACGCACGTCGTGACGCGGCGCGAGTACGCGACTCCGGCCGAGCGCAGTGCGCGCGTCGCCGATCTGTTCGCGCCGCACCGGGTTGAGCTGATCGTGCTGGCCGGATTCCTCTCGCAACTCGACATCCTGCCGGAATGGGAAGGGCGGATGATGAACATCCACCCCTCGTTGCTGCCGCTGTTTGGTGGTCACGGTCTCTACGGTGGCCGGGTACACGAGGCGGTGCTGGCCTCGGGTATGAAAGTCACCGGTTGTACCGTGCATTTCGTGAATGCGGATTACGACTCCGGCCCGATCATTCTCCAGCGCTGCGTGCCGGTGGCCGAGGACGACACTCCCGAATCGCTTGGTGCGCGCGTCTTTCAGGCCGAGTGCCATGCCTATCCCGAAGCCATCCGACTGTTTCAGGCCGGACGCTTGCAGATTGACGGCCAACGCGTCCGCGTGCTGGACGCCTGACTCAGCCGAGCCGACCCGTCAGCTCCTTGACCTTGGCGACCAGCTTGTCGGCCGCCGTCTTCAGATCATCGACCGCCTCATCGACCGTGTTCTTGGCGGCGTCGCGCGGTTCCATATCCATTCCGGCATCCGACGGCATGATGACCGCCAGGACGAGGTAGAGCACGATCGTCGTTCCGCCGAGGAAGATGCCGAGGGCGAAGATCAGGCGCAGGATCGTTGGATCGATATCGAAGTGTTCGCCGAGTCCGCCGCAGACGCCCATCAGCATCTTGTTCGATGAGCTGCGGTGCAATCGTCTGGGCTCAGATTGTGAGGGACCGGGATTTGGAGCGTCAAGGCGCGGAGGTAGCTGCTCGTCCATGGGTTCCTCCTCTTCAATGTACATACTGATGATACAACCGCGTTTCCAGTGGGCTGTGGTTGCGCCGCGGCAGGCTCGGATGTATACGTTCCCGAAGGTGGATGGTAAGGATTGCGCAGTGATGCAGCGGAACGAGACCCGCTTGTGAGTCTTTCGGGGCAGATGGCTCCCGGCGCCGTTGTTCGGCGACCGCTGGAGCGCGAGACAATCAGGGTCGGCGTGGTTGGCGCTGGATTCGGCGCGACCGTGCATGTCCCTGCCTTGCGGCGCGTGCCTGGCGTAGACGTCGCGGCGATCTGCAGCGCGCACGCCGGGCGAGCGAAAGAGGCCGCGTCGGATCTGGATATCCCGGCATCCTTCAGCGACTATCGCGCGATGTTCGAATCCGGCACGATCGATGCAGTCACGATCGCCTCGCCGCCGCACCTGCATCATCCGATGGTGCTCGCTGCCTGCGAGGCTGGTTTGCACGTTCTGTGTGAGAAGCCGATGGCGCGTAGCGTCGCCGAGGCGCGCGACATGTTGCGCATGGCTCGCGAAGCCGGCGTTTGCCACGCGGTTGCACACCAGATGCGCCATGATCCGGCCCGTCGTCGGTTCAAGGATCTGTATGACGAGGGGTTCATCGGACGGCTGCACTCAGTCTCGGTCGTGGTCTTCCGCGCCGCGCTCGCCGATCCGGCCCGGCGCACGCCGGCCTGGCTGGCTGACGCATCGAGCGCCGGCGGTGTGCTGTCGGCGATCGGATCGCACTATATCGACGCGCTGCGCTGGTGGTTCGGTGACATTCACTGGGTTGCTGGTGCGGTCGAAACCGCCGTGCCGGAGCGCGCAATCAGCGGTCGCGAAGGTCAGGTGCCAGTCGATGCCGATGACAACACTGCCTTCGTCGTGCGCTTTGCCAATGGCGCAATCGGCTCGGTACACATCTCCTACACGGCTGCCACCGAAGTTGGCGAGCAGATTCTCGCCGCCGGCAGCGACGGGGTGCTGATTATTCAGGACAACGGCAAGCTCTTCGGCGCGCGCCACGGTGAGCGCATCGAGAACCAGATGCCCGCCTATATGCCTGGCAGCGGTAACCGCACCGGCTCGGCGCGGCACATCCGCGGGTTCTCGATTCTGGTTGGCGAGTGGGTGCTGGCCATGCGTACTGGCACCGAAGCCGAGCCGTCGTTCGACGATGGCGCGAAGGTCCAGGAGGTGCTGGACGCTGTGTCGCGTTCGCAGCAGCTCAGTCGCTGGATCGATCTCAGTGGAAACAAGTGGCCGGTCTGAGAACCGGTCTTCTTTCGCATGTGGTGGCACTAATGGGCGAGCGCATGCTCGCTGAATGAGGAGCGCGAGAATGGGATACCGAGACGAGCTCGACACCCCGGCACTCGTCGTGCACGAGGAGATTTTGCAGCACAACCTGAGCCGCATGGCGGACTACGCGGCCTCGAAGGGCATCGCGTTGCGACCGCACTTCAAGACGCACAAGACTGCTGCGATTGCGGAGCTGCAGAAGAAAGGTGGGGCGACCGGCATCACCTGCGCGAAGCTCGGCGAGGCCGAGGCGCTCGCTGATGCGGGCGTCTACGACGACTTCTTCATTGCCAACCAGATCGTCGGCCCGATCAAGCTGCGCCGTCTCGTCGCGCTGATGGATCGGGCGAAGGTCCGCGTTGCGGTCGATACGGTCGAGGTCGCCGCTGGACTGAATGCTGCGATGGCCGACGCCGGTAAGACGCTCGACGTCATTATTGAGCTGAATACTGGCCAGGATCGCGCCGGTGTCAAGCCGGGCGACGAGGCACTGCGCCTGGCCGAGACGATCCGTGCTGATATGCCGAACCTGCGGGTCATCGGGCTGATGACGCACGAGGGTCAGGTGAACTCGACGGACGGTGTCGAGGGAATGACCGAGACGGCGCTCTCGGCTGGCCACGCGATCATCGACTCGGCTGAGCTGCTGCGCGAGCACGGCTTCGATATTCAGGTGGTCAGTGTCGGCTCGACGCCGGCGGCGTTCACGACAACAACGATCGAGGGCGTCACCGAAATGCGGCCGGGCACCTATGTGTTCAACGATCGCGCCTATCTGCGCTTCGGGCTCAAGCCGGAAGATTGTGCAATGCGCATCCTGGCGACGGTCACGAGCCGCCCGGCGCCCGATCGTGCGATCGTCGATGCCGGCTCCAAGACGCTGACCAGTGATATGGCACCCGGCGCGGCGGGTCATGGCCTGATCGTCGATTACCCGGACGCGGTGATTGTGCGTATCAGCGAGGAGCATGGCGTCGTTCATCTTCCGCCGTCCGCACAGGGACTGAAGGTCGGCGACAAGGTCGAGATCATCCCGAACCACGTCTGCCCCACCGTGAACCTGCAGGACGAGATGTACGTCGTTCGTGATGGCAAGGTCGTCGATACCTGGCCGGTCATCGCGCGCGGCAAGATCCGCTAGAGCGCAGCAATCCATTGCAGACGCCCGCTCCTTCGCCAGTCGTCGAACGACTCACTCGGCGGAAGGGGCGGGCGTTGAGGAAGACGGAGGAACCATGCCCAACTCGACCTTGCCGAAGCGATCCGAGGTCGCGCCAGAGCAGACCTGGGACGTGGAGAGCATCTTCGCCACGCCGGCAGACTGGGAGTCCGCCTTTAGCACTCTGAGCAGCCGCCTCGGCGAACTGGACGAGTATCGCGGTCGGCTCGGTGAATCGGCTGAGACGCTGTACGCTGCAATCCAGCACCTTGAAGACCTGATGAAGGCAGCCTGGCAACTGGAGCTGTACGCGCATATGCGCGTCGCTGAGGATGCGACCAATCCGGCGTCGCTCGCGCTCAGCGATCGCGCTGATGGCATGTTTGCGCGCGTCGAGGCAGCTGCGGCATTCGTCGAGCCAGAGATCCTGTCGATTGATCCCGACACGCTGTCGTCCTGGATTGCGACGAACAACGACCTGAAGCCATATGCGCACTACTTCGACAAGCTTGGACGTCGCCGGGCGCACGTTCGCTCGGCCGAGGTCGAGCAGGTGCTGGCGATGGCGAGCGAGCCTCTCTCAGTCTTCTCGTCGATTCGCACGGCGCTTGCTGAGGCTGACCTCAAGCTTGGGTCAATCGATATCGGGAATGGTGAGACAGTCGAGCTGGGGCAGGGCAACCTCGACTCATTCATCCACAGCGCCGACCGGAGTATCCGTCAGGCTGCCTGGGAGACATCGGCGGACGCCTACCTGTCGATGAAGAACACGTTTGCCGCCAACTATTCCGGCGCGGTCAAGCAGGCGGTGATGATGGCGCGGGTGCGCAATTACGACACGGCGCTGGAGGCGTCGCTGTCCCCGAACGCGATACCGCTGGAGGTCTTCCACAATCTGCTGGATACCGTCTGGAAGAACTTCCCGACCTGGCAGCGCTACTTCAAGGTGCGCGCGAAGCTGCTCGGTGTCGAACAGGCGCACGCCTGGGACATCTCCGAGTCGCCGCTACAGCCGGTCGGCGCGCCGCCGCAGCGCAAGATCACGTTCAATGAGGGCATCGACATCGTCAGCGCCTCCGTCGCGCCGTTGGGCGAGGAGTATGTCCAGCTCGTCCAGCACGGTATCGAGAGTCGCTGGGTCGATTACGCGGTGAACGCTGGCAAGGTCGGCGGCGCGTTCTCGACCGGTATGCCCGGCCACCACCCGTTCATCATGATGAGCTGGCACGACGATCTGGGAAGCGTATCGACGCTTATTCACGAGCTCGGCCACTCGCTGCACTCGTACTACACGTGGAAAACACAGCCGCTCGCCTATGCCGACTACAGCATGTTCGTCGCCGAAGTTGCGTCCAACATGAACCAGGCACTGATGGGCGCGCACCTGCTTGATACGGTCGACGACCCACACTTCCTGACGACCGTGATCGAAGAGCGCATGGGCAACAACCTGCGCTATCTCTTCACGATGCCGATTCTGGCGAAGTTCGAGCTGGAGACGCATACGCTGGTTGAGAACGGCGAGGCACTGACCGCCGACGGGATGATCGACCTGATGGCCGATCTGTATGCGCAAGCCTACGGCGATGCCGTCGCGCTCGATCGGCCACGCTCCGGCATCACCTGGGCGAGATTCCCGCACCTGTTCGCGAACTTCTACGTCTTCCAGTACGCCACCGGCATTTCCGCAGCTGCCCAGCTGGCGCAGCAGGTACGCGAGGGCGGCCCCGATGCGGCCGCGCGCTACATTGAATTCTTGAAGACCGGCGATGCGGCGTACCCGGTTGAGGCGTTGAAGCTTGCCGGTATCGACATGAGCACGCCCGCGCCGATCCAGGCAGCGTTCGACATCCTCGCCAGCTACGTTGATCGGTTGGAGCAGCTTGTCAGCGGGTGACGGGGAAGCACGGCCCTCACCCCCCGGCCCCCTCTCCCAACGTTGGGAGAGGGGGTGTCTTTGTAATTGCAGGCAATTGTTGGTCTATGATGCGGGCTACAGCAGGTGTTGGCGGAGTGGAGGTGCGGATATGGGCGTGCGGCGGCTGATCGTTGGTGTCCTGAGTCTCGCGCTGCTCTGCGCAGCCTTGCTGCCGACGGCTAGCTCTGGCGGCGTTGCGTCGGCAGCGAGTGGCGAGGTTGTCGCTGCGTCAGGGATGTCGGCGCGCACCGACGGCGAATGGCTGGTCTGGGTCGAAGGCAGCGGCGAGCCATTTGATGCATCGGCGCGGCTCTGGGCACGGCGGGTGGATGGCGGCGATCCATTCCTGCTGACAGATTCGCAGAATGCGCGCGGCTGGCCGGCGATCGATCGTGGCGTTGTCGTCTGGCTGGAGAATCGGCCGACTCGCGAATGTCCCTTCTGCCGCGCCGCGATCGTCGGGCGTGATCTGGCGACAGGCAGCGAGTTCGTCGTTGCTAGTAGTGTCGTGCTGGGTGCGCTGTATCAACCGTCCATTTCCGGCAACCTGGTGGTTTGGGCGACAGCCGATACAGTCTGGGTGCGCGATATCGTCTCGATGAGCCCTCCTGAAGTCGTGGCGCTGACAAACGGCGAGAGCTGTTATCAGCGGTTTGCGCCGGTCGTGAGCGGAGATCGTGTCGCCTGGATGGAGTGCTATGAGCCGGAAGTCCCCAACCCAGATGCCTACCCGAACTACCGCATTGTGACGAAGCGCATTGGTGAGCCGTCGGCGGCAGTTGCAATCGACGAGCCGGGCAACCCGACCGGTTTCGATCTCGACGGCGATCGGCTCGTCGTTGCCGGGACGTTTGGCGACATCACGCTGGTCGACCTGGCGAGCGATACACGTCGGGTTGTTGGTCAGGGGAGGCGTCCCGCGCTCGACGGCGAGGTCGTCGTCTGGGAAGCGCCGCAGGATGGGCGCGTCGATCTCGCTGCCTACGACGTGCTGGCCAGCAAGCCAATGAGCGTCGTCACTGATTGGCCGGTGAACTTGCGGCCGGATGTCGCTGATGGTGTTCTCGTCTGGCAGCAGCCAGATGCTGATTTCGGCGGGCCGGATCGACCCGGCCCGCTGCGAGTCGCCAGTGTGCGCGATCTGCTGGTAGCGCCAGCAGAAGGCACCTGGATCACAACGATCAAGTCGGCCGGCGCGACTGTCGCAACGGATGGACAGTGGGTTGTCTGGACGCAGCTGTCATCGGCAGATCTGCACGGGCCGACGGCGATTTACGGTGCGCGGCTGCTGGAACGTCAACCATTCCCGATCGCTACCGGTCCGGGCAGCGCCGAATTGATTGGAATCGATGATGGCGTCGTTGTCTGGCGTGAGTTGACCACATGGGCGGACGGCTGCCCTGCCAACCTCTGCCTGAGCATCCTCAGCAAAGACCTCCGTAGTGGTGCTGTGACGAAGATCGACACGGCGCAGGGTGACGCGACGCTCCCCATGGGTTGGCATGTCTATCGCTCCGGTCACCTCGTCTATGTTGAACAGCATGAGGGCGAGTGGCGGTTGATGAGACGCGACCTGCCAACGGGGAACGACCCGGTGCTGCTGACGACGCTACCCGATGCACTCAACGATCCCAGCGGCGTGACTCATCTCTCAAGTCTGGCATTCGATGGTCAACGCATTGCGTGGAGCATCACGAACGGCCCTGCCCCGCCGTTGGTGTCCGGGTCGTCGACCGTCTTTACGATGCTGATTGGTGATACCAGCCCGGTGATTGTGACCGAGGGTGCGCCTGTCACCTCCGTCGCTGTGGCTGGCGACGCTGTGATCTATCGCGAGGCGGCGAGCGGCGCAATCGTCGCGCGATCAGCGACGGACGGCACGCGTGCGCCGCTCGGAGAGAGTGACAGCGGCTGGATTACTGGCGACGGCGGAATCGTCTTCTGGCAGGAGCGCGGGCGCGGCGTGGTCGGCGTCGATCTGGCGAGCTGGAGCCGCTTCGACGCGCCGGGCGCGCCGATCTGGTTCACACTGCAGGACGGTACGATCGTCTGGGACGCACCGGCCGGCGAGGACTTTCGCGAGGTGCATGCCGCATCAATCCGGCCGCTGTTGCCGGGCGCACCGCGACCCGAACCGGCGACGGATCCCAACGTGACCTGGCATCCCGAGACCGGGCACGGCGTCGGCTGGGGATTCCGCGCGTTCTGGGAGGCGAATGGCGGATTGCCGGTGTTCGGGCATCCGCTGACCGACGAATACACGCAGGCGCTGAACGAGGGCGCTGGGCGACCGGCGCAGTTCTTCGAGCGCCAGCGCCTTGAATGGCATGCCGAAAACGTGGGCACGCCGTACGAGGTGCTGCTCGGTCGCCTCGGAGCGGAGCTGCTGGCGCGTCAGGGCCGCGACTGGCGCGAAATGCCGCAGGCCGACTCCAGCGCCGCGCATTATCAGCCCGCCACCGGACACGCGATCGACGAGCGCTTCTGGGTCTATTGGTCCAGCCACGGGCTGGATCTCGGCGATGCCAGCGTCTCGTTTCGCGAGTCGCTGGCGCTCTTCGGCTATCCGCTGACCGAGCCGATCATGGAAACCAACAGTGACGGCGACACGGTACTAACGCAGTACTTTGAGCGGGCGGTGTTTGAGTGGCATCCAGACAACCCGCCAGAGTGGCAGGTGCTGCTGCGTCGGCTGGGGGCTGAGGAGGTTGCCCGGCGAGGTTGGTGATCGGTCCGCAGATTGCAGCACCGGTCCCTTGAACGGGGTACGATCGAGAGGAAGGAAGCGCTGCAATGGCCGTGACACTGAATCGCGAAACCGACGGTGGACTGTCGCTTGGTCGCATCGGAGCGTTGCTCGGAATACTCGCGGGCGGGGGACTGGGCTCGCTGCGGATGCTGCTTGACGACTCGCCGGAGGCGTTCCGCCTGGGCAATGTCGCGTTCCTCTTGACCTTCGTGCTGCCGTTTGTCCTGGCGTATGGAGCGTTGCGGCTGGATCGCTCGATGATGCGGGCGGCGATCTGGTTCGGCAGCGGCGCGTTGGCGATCGCCGGGTCGGTCATCGCGTTCTCCGGCGTGAGTCTCGTGCTGCTGATCCCGGGCGGTCTGCTCATTGCGGCTGCACTCGCGGCGTTGCGCACAGCCGATACCTCTCCGGAGTGGCCGGTGGTGCTGATTCCGATCTGGCTCTTTGTCATTGGCGTCGCGGCATTCCTCGTCCTGTTCATGAACGACGACCCGCATTCGTGGAGCACCGCAAACTCCGCGCACAGTGCAAGCGATTACATTACCGCTGTCGAAGGCGCGACGAGTCTGGCGATCTGGGCTGCCGGCCTGATCGTGTTGGGGACGGCGATCTGGCTCTGGTCGCAAGCAACTCAACGAGCCGACGCGTCGCACTGACGTTGCCTGCTAGACTCTGGACTGTTGATCTCAGCGGGACCGGGGAGTAATCAGCGTGGTGCAAACACCGGAAGAAACCGGCGCCCCCTCGCGAGCCGGGCAATATCTCGACCGACACGACGAGCTGGAACGTCAGAGCGCAGCCGCAGCCGAGAAACAGGCAGGGCGCGGCAAGCTATCGGCGCGCGAGCGTGTTGAGCAGCTGCTCGATCCAGGCTCATTCGTTGAATACGACGCCTTCGTCCAGCATCGCTCGACCTATTTCGGCATGCAGGAGCGCCGACCGTATGGCGACGGCGTCATCACCGGCGTTGGCAAGATCGACGGCCGCGATGTCGCCATCTTCTCGCAGGATTTCACCGTCTTCGGCGGCTCGCTCGGCGAAGCGTTCGCCGAGAAGATGGTCAAGATCATGGACCTGGCGCTGAAGATCGGCTGCCCGATCATCGGCATCAACGACTCGGCCGGGGCGCGTATTCAGGAGGGCGTCGAGGGGCTGGCCGGCTACGGCGAGGTCTTCTGGCGCAACGTGCAGGCCAGTGGCGTCGTGCCGCAGCTGTCGATCATCGCCGGACCGTGCGCTGGCGGCGCTGTCTATTCGCCGGCCATGACCGACTTCGTCTTCATGGTGCAGGATATCTCGCAGATGTTCATCACCGGCCCGGACGTCATCAAGACCGTCACCGGCGAGGATGTGACCCACGAGCAACTCGGCGGGGCGATGACCCACAACTCCGTTTCGGGCGTTGCACATTTTCTGGGACAGGATGAAGGCGACACGTTCGACCTCGTCCGGGCTGTGCTGTCGTATCTGCCGTCCAACAATCTCGACGGCTTGCCGACGTATGCGCCGACCGACGATCCCGAACGTGAGTCGCCCGAGCTCGATTCGATCGTCCCCGATGAGTCAACCAAGCCGTACGACATGCATGACGTCATCCGTCTGGTGGTCGATGATGGTGAATTCCTTGAAGTGCAGCCCCTCTGGGCGGGCAACATCCTGATCGGCTTTGCGCGGCTGAACGGCTCGCCAATCGGCGTTGTGGCGAACCAGCCGCGCGTGCTGGCCGGCACGCTGGACATCGACGCCTCGGAGAAGGCCGCGCGGTTCGTGCGCTTCTGCGATGCATTCAACATCCCGCTGGTGACGTTCGAGGATGTCCCGGGCTTTCTGCCGGGCGTGAACCAGGAACACGGCGGGATCATTCGGCATGGCTCGAAGCTGCTCTACGCCTATTGCGAAGCGACCGTGCCGAAGCTGACCGTCATCACCCGCAAGGCGTACGGCGGCGCGTATGTCGTCATGAACTCACGATCGATCCGCTCCGACTTCAGCGTCGCCTGGCCGACTGCGGAGATCGCCGTGATGGGTTCGGAGGCTGCTGTCCGGCTCATCTCGCGCCGCGAGATCGCTGCGGCCGACGATCCAGCCGCGAAAGAGCGTGAGCTGATCGCCGCCTATCGCGAGCAGTTCGCCAGTCCGTGGCAAGCGGCTGGACGAGGCTATATTGAGGCGGTCATCCCGCCGCGCGAGACGCGCCGTCAGCTCATTCGCGCGCTGGAGATGCTGCGCAACAAGCGCGAGGATCGGCCAAAGCGCAAGCATGGGAACATCCCGCTGTGAGCCGCAAACCACACGATGATGAGCTTTCAGACGAGATCGTCGCCGCCATTGTCGCCGTGCTCGCGCGCCTCGTTGCCGAGCCAGAGAATACCGAGCCGAAGGTTTCTGCCTGGGCACGGTCCGGTCGCGTTGCACCAGACTGGCGCGGCGAAGGGGAGTGGAGGTGACCTCACCCCCCAGCCCCCTCTCCCGCGGGGAGAGGGGGAGTTCGAGGGTTGAGAGTCTGCAATTGCCATTGTTCACAATGGCAACAACAAGTTTGAAACGTGACACCCCCTCTCCCCACGGGAGAGGGGGCCGGGGGGTGAGGTCGGTCCATGCCTGAGCTGCGCAAGGTACTGGTAGCCAATCGTGGGGAGATCGCGATTCGAGTGATGCGGGCTTGCCGGGAGGAACGGCTTGCCTGTGTAGCCGTCGTCTCAGCCGGCGAGGGCGATCCGCGACATGCGCGCTACGCCGATGAAGCCGTTACCCTCGATTCAACGCACCCGCTCCCGTATCTCGATATCGACGCTATCCTGCGCGCTGCGACGGCAACAGGCGCCGACGCGATCCATCCTGGCTATGGATTTCTGGCAGAGAATGCCGCGTTCGCGCAGGCCTGCGCTGATGCCGGCTTCGTCTTCGTTGGACCGTCGCCTTCGGCAATTTCGACGATGGGCGACAAGGTGCGGGCGCGCGAGGCGGCAATGGCGGCGGGCGTGCCGGTCGTGCCGGGAACTGACGGGGAGGTCGATATCGCCGGCGCGCGTGCGTTTGGCGATGAGTTCGGCTACCCGATCGCGATGAAGGCGACGGCCGGTGGCGGTGGCCGCGGCTTCCGGGTTGCCTGGTCTGCGGACGAGGTCGAGGACGCCTGGAATGGCGCGAGCGGTGAAGCGCAGCGCTACTTCAGTAACCCGGCGGTCTACGCCGAGCGCTACTTCGATCATCCGCGCCACATCGAGATTCAGGTGATGGCCGACGCGCACGGGAATGTCGTCGGGCTGGGCGAGCGAGACTGCTCGATCCAGCGGCGGCACCAGAAGCTCGTCGAAGAAAGCCCTTCTCCGGCGATCGACGCGGCGATGCGTGCCACGATGAATCAGACTGCCGAGCGCTTGGCGGCGGCAGTTGATTACGTCGGCGCGGGGACACTTGAGTTCCTCGTCCAGGACGGCGAGTTCTACTTCCTTGAGATGAATACCCGCATTCAGGTTGAGCATCCAGTCACCGAGCAGGTCACTGGCATCGACCTCGTCCGCGAGCAATTGCGGGTAGCAGCCGGCAAGCCGCTATCGTTCGTTGCCGCGCCGACACCGTGGGGGCACGCGATCGAGTGCCGAATCAACGCCGAGGATCCCGCTGCCGACTTCAAGCCGACCCCCGGTCCGCTACGGACGTTCCGGCGACCCGAGGGCTTTGGTGTTCGCGTCGACACCGGCTTCGATGAGGGCGGCGAGATCGATCCACGCTTCGATTCGCTGATTGCCAAGCTGATCGTCTGGGGACGCGATCGCGACGAGGCGCTATCGCGGTTGGGCCGAGCGCTGGAGGACTTCCAGGTCGACGGTGTCGCGACGACGATCCCGCTCTTTCGGTCGCTGATTCGTACGCCGTGGTTCGCCGCCGGCGATTACAACACCCGCTCGCTGGAGCAGTCCGGTCTGGCGACGCGGCTGGCCCCGTTTGAGGTGCCGGCTCCAGTTGAGCCGGATGGCGCGGTGGTGACGGTTGAGGTGAACGGCGCGAGCTATCGTGTGCGCTTGCCGGAGGGTCTGAGTGTCCGGGCAGGCGGCCGTTCGGCACGCCAGCCGGCGCGGCGCAGCCCCGCTGGTGGCGGCGCGGTCGCTGCGCCGACCGGCAATGCATTGCGCAGCCCGATCCAGGGCACCGTGCTATCAGTGGCGGTTGAACCAGGCGCGACGGTCGAGCGAGGACAGCTCATCTGCGTCATCGAGGCGATGAAGATGGAGAACGAAATCACCGCTCATCAGCCGGGCGTCGTGACGGAGATCGGCGTGCAAGCCGGCGCAACGGTTCAGTCGGGAGCGACGGTGGCAGTCATCGAGCCGGCAGAGTAGGCGCACTCACCTTGCCGATTTCAGCGTTGCGAAGAAGCGATCAGGTTCGGCAGATGTGAGCGTGGATGGCCGAGGAGAGCGAATTCGGCGATGTCGGCCGTCGTGTGATCCGGAGCGAATGACGGTTGCTCGTCCAGCTCACCATCGGTGAGCCTTCGCAGAAAATCACTAGCCAGGCGGGCGTTGTGACGAAGAAGAACGAGCACGTCGTCGACTGAGACATCTGCATGCTCCATCGCCTGGCGGGCATTGATCGCTGCGCCCTGCGCTTCCGTCGCGCCGACCCAGTCGGGATACGGCCCGCCGCTGATCGCAGCATCGAGCATCGCCAGCGCGTACCGGGAGCCATCGGCGACGTGGAAGGCAACGACTGCGACGCTCCGGCCCTCGTTGGGGCAGGGGCCGCGCCACTGCTCGTCGGAAAAGCCGGCGACGACGGCCTCAATCCGGGATGTCAGCGCTTCAAGCTCAGTCGCCAGCTGTGGTCCTCGAGCACGTGCCATCGGCGAGCCTCCGATCTCTCACGGTGCTGCGACAGCAGAGTGTGTGCCCGGAGTCAGGCAGCTAGCGGCTCTTCGCGCTCGTCATCTTCAGCAACACCGACATAGATCGTGTTGACCGCGACGTGCGCTGCCGGTCGAACGTCCATCTCGTCGATAGCCACAAGCTGCGCCGGGTTGACGAGTGCAATGGCAGGTGGCTGACCGCGCTTGCGCTCGTAGCGCCGAGCCGCCGCTGCGATCTTCTCCTGCATCGTCTTCTTCTTGTCGGGGTCATACCAGCCTAGAAACATTCGCAACTCCTTTCAAGACGTATTGTAACAGAACATATGTTCTATTCAAGACGTAAGGGGGCGCGTACGTACGCAATGTCCTGTTGAGGAATCGCATGCATTGTTCAGAGCGCTCGTCGCCTGACGAACGGTCTACTGCGGCTGCGCAGCCGGGCGGTCAGAGCGTCCAGGTCGCCGCACGGCAAACCAGCAAAAGCGGCCCGAAATCTTGTACGTACACCCCGTTCGTGTCATACTGTGGACAACTGTGGGGGAAAGTGGGGATAAGTGGGGTGGTTTGTGGATAACTTCCACCCGGGCGTTGGACGATTCGGTACGTAGCGGGATGAGGCAGGCGACCGGTGTTTCTCGGACGTCACCAGCACAATCTCGATGATAAGGGGCGGCTCGCCCTGCCTGCCAAGTACCGCGACCAGCTGCAGGATGGCGTTGTCCTGACGCGCGGCTTCGATCGCTGTCTGCTGGTCTACCCGATGGCTGCCTGGATTCCGCTCGCCGAACGTGTGTCTTCATTGTCGATTGGCGACCCGGATGGCAGAGTTCTACGCCGCATGCTGTTTGCGAACGCGGTCGATGCCCAGCTTGATCGGCAAGGTCGGATTCTGATCCCGTCTGAGCTACGAGACCATGCCGGGCTGGAGCGCGAGGCGATTGTGGCAGGCATGCACACGTTTCTTGAGATCTGGTCGCCCGGTGAGTGGGCCGGGCAGGACGAGCTGGTTGAGCGCGATGGGGCGTCGATCGCTGAGCGGTTGGCGGCGCTCGTCTAGAGACTGCGTCGTGGTCTCGTTGCAGGCGGGACGCGACGAAGAAGCATGATTATGTATGACCTTGATGCTGAAACGATCCAGCCGGGTGCGGCTGGGGCGGGCGAGTGTTTCGTGCCGTCTGAACCTGTGACGAGTAGTCACATTAGCGTCCTCGCTGATGAAGCTATCGAAGCTCTCGCCATTCGCGGCGACGGCATCTATGTCGATGGCACGTTCGGCGCAGGTGGCCACGCGCGACGCATCGCCGAACGTCTGCATCAGCCGGGGCGGCTCATTGGCATCGATCGCGATCCGGGCGTCGAAGCCTTTGCCCAGACGCTCTCCGCTGACTTTCCGAACACCTTTGTATTCATGCTCGGCTCGTATAGCGAAGCCGGAGATATCGCTCGTCGGCTCGGCTACACGTCGGTCGATGGCATCCTGCTTGATCTCGGCGTTTCCTCCATGCAGCTTGATCAGGCGGAACGCGGCTTCAGCTTCCAGGCGGACGGGCCGCTCGATATGCGCTTCGACCCGACCCGTGGGGTGAGCGCGGCAGAACTCGTTGCGACGGCTGACGAGTCGGAGCTGGTGAGACTCCTGTTCGAGTACGGCGAAGAGTCGAAAGCCCGCCGAATCGCTCGCGCGATCGTCGCCGAGCGCGAGCGGCGTCCGATTGAGACGACCGCGGCGCTGGCCGCACTGGTCGAGCGCACGATTGGCCGCCGGCCCGGCACGCGCATTCATCCGGCAACGAAGACGTTTCAGGCGCTGCGTATCGCCGTCAACGATGAGCTTGATGAAGTGGAGCGCGGCGTCAGGTCCGGCATCGACCTGCTGTCGGCAGGTGGCCGGATGGCCGTCATCACGTTCCACTCGCTTGAAGATCGGATCGTGAAGCGGGTCTTTGCCGATGCGGCGCGTGGCTGCATTTGCCCGCGGAATGTGCCGGTCTGCGTTTGCGGCCGCGTGCCGACCGTGCGTCTGCTCGGCAAGGCGATCAAGCCGAGCGAGGCTGAGATCGCCGCGAACCCGCGCTCGCGCAGCGCGAAGCTCCGTGTCGTGGAGCGTCTGCCATGAGCCGGCTGCAGCAGACAACGAGCTGGACGCCGGTCGAGACTGACGCGCCGGATATTCCGGCGCGACCTGCTCCGCTGAATGCACGTCCACGACGGGTGAACAACGCGCTGATGTTCGTGCTGATTGGCTTGACGATCTCCATCGTTGGACTGCTCTATCTGATCCAGACCAGCCACGTTGCCGGTCTCGGATACGAAGTGAGCCGTCTGGAGCGCGAGCGCATGGATGCCGCGCTGGAGAATCAGCGGCTGACCTATGAGATTGCCCAGCGGCAATCGCTGCCAACGATCGAAGAGATCGCCCGCGACCAGCTTGATATGCAACCGATGGGCGCGCACGTCTACCTGACAGTTCCTGCGCCGGCGTCTGAGCAGCTTGAGCTGCCGTCGCCGCAGGAGGGGCGAACGCGCTCGCTGGCAGAGCGCATCCTGGATCGGCTCACCGGTGAGGCCGAGGCCAATCATCCAGTGGAGGTTGCGCCGTGAACCAGCACGTAACGCCGCGCAACCGCATCACGATCCTCTTTATCGTCTTCATGCTGCTGATGGTGCTGATCGGCTACCGGGTCGTGGCAGTCCAGGTCGTGCGATCGAGCGAATACAGCCAGTGGGCGGTCGCCGAACGCATGCAGGAAGACAGCGTCCCGGCACGTCGCGGCGAGATCTACGACAGCCGCGGTGTGCGGCTGGCAACGAACGTTCCGGCCGCGCGCGTCTCGGCGATTGTCGATCAGATCGTGGACCGTAACGCTGCGGCACAGCAGATTGCGCCGCTGATTGGCCGGTCGTCGGCGGACATTCTGGATGCGCTGAATCAGCCGGGCATCGAGTGGGTCGTCCTGGCACGGCATCTTGCGCCCGAAATTGGCGACCAGATCAGGAGCCTCGGGCTGGCCGGCATTGTTCTCGATGCCGAGCCGAGCCGGATCTACCCGTTCGGGGATTTCGCTTCGCACCTGCTTGGCTTCACCAATGACGCGCTCGTTGGGAACTACGGTGTCGAGGGAGAGTACGATTCCCTGTTGGCCGGTGAGCCGGGCGAGCTTGTCGGCGAGCGTGACGGCCAGGGCAACGTCATCGCGGTGACGGAATCGACCTGGAATCCGCCGGTCGATGGCTCGGACGTGACGCTGACAATCGACAGCGCCGTTCAGGAAGCCATTGAGGGCATCTTGCGAGACACGATCAAGGAGCAGCGCGCAATCGGCGGCACGATCATCGTTCAGGATCCGAATACTGGTGCGATTCTCGGCATGGCCAACGAGCCAAGCTACGATCCCAACGATTTCGCCGATGTCTCGAATGCGTCCACCTACCTGAATCCGGCGATCTCGGCCGTGTACGAGCCAGGCTCGACGTTCAAGTCGGTCGTGATGTCCATCGGTATTGATTCTGGTGCGGTGACGCCCGACACCACGCACAACGACGAGCCGGGCTACCTGGAGCTACCCGACGGCAGCCGGATCACCAACTTTGAGGGTGTCGTCTGGGGCACCGAGACGATGACGCAGGTCCTGCAACGCTCGGCTAACCTCGGTGCGATCTTCGTGGCCGACAAGATCGGACGCGATCGCTTCTATCAGGGGTTGCAGGACTTCGGCTTTGGCACGCCGACCGGCGTCGATCTGCAGGGCGAAGAGCAGGGCATCCTGACCCTGCCCGGCGAGCAAGGCTGGAACGATGCGCTGTTCGCGACGAATTCCTTCGGCCAGGGTGTCGCCTGCACACCCCTGCAGCTCGTCAATGCCGTCTCTGCGATCGTCAATGGCGGCAAGCTGATGAAGCCGTACGTCGTGGCGCAGGTGCATTCCGGCGATGACACGACCGTCACCCAGCCGACCGTCGTGCGGCAGGTCATTTCGGAACAGTCGTCGGCGACGATGCGGACCATGCTTGAAGACGTCGTTGACAATCCCGATAGCCTCTATCCAACCGTCCCGGGTTATCGAATCGGGGCCAAGACCGGCACGGCGCAGATTCCATCGCCGGCAGGTGGCTATATTGATGGCGCAACGATCGCGTCGATTGTGGGGTTCGGCCCGGTCGAGAATCCTCAGTTCAGCGTGCTGGTCAAGATTGACTGGCCGAAGGAAGAGGGCACCGGGCTGGAAGTCAGCGGCCCGGTCTTGCAGAAGGTATTCGAGCAGCTGTTCCTGCTGTACGGGATTCCACCCGATGATCTGGAGGCGGCGCCGTGATTCGCGTCCACGACATTCTGGCTGGGACGGGCGGACGCATGTTCGGCAGCATTTCGCGCAACGATCTGCTGAACCGCGTTATCCACGACTCGCGTGATGTCGGTGAAGGTGACCTGTTCGTCGCGCTGCAGGGCGAGCGTGTCGATGCTCACCGCTTCGTCCCGGATGCGCTGGAGGCCGGTGCCGGGGCGGTGATGGTGAATGAGGAGTGGTTCCGGCGCTTCGACCTCGGAGATTTGCCGGTCATTGTCGTGCCGGACACACTCGCGGCACTGCAGTCTCTGGCCAAGTACTGGCGCTCATTGTTCAGTGAGACGCAGGTTATCGGCATCACTGGCAGCATCGGCAAGTCGAGCACGAAAGAGGTGCTGTCAGCGGTACTGTCGCAGCGCTATCGGGTGACGCGCAGCCGCAAGAGCTACAACAACGAGGTTGGCCTGCCGCTGTCAGTGCTGGAGATCACGCCCGATACCGACATCGCTGTGCTGGAGATGGGTGGTGCGTACGCCTTTGGCGAGATCACCCAACTGGCCACGATAGCGCAGCCAACGATCGGTGTCGTGACGAACGTCTCGCACTCCCACCTGGGCCGGATGGGCTCGCTGGACGCCATCGCTCAGACCAAGACTGAGCTGGTCGAGGCGTTGCCGGCGGATGGGCTAGCCGTGCTCAATATCGACGATGCACGCGTCCGCGCGATGGCCGATCACGCCTCATGCCGCGTCGTCTACTACGGCATCGATCCTGAGGCCGACTACTACGCGACCGATCTGGAGAGCCGCGGTATGGACGGTATCGCGTTCACGCTGCACCACGGCGAGGTCCAGAGCTACGTCAGCGTGCCGCTGATGGGCCGTCACAGTGTCCACATGGCGCTGGCCGGCATAGCAGTCGGGAGTGAGCTTGGCCTGTCGCTGGCCGATATTCTGCGCGGCTTCCAGACGCCCGACATTCAGTTGCGCTTGCTCCTGCTGCCGGGCGTGAACGGTTCGACTGTGCTGGACGACAGTTACAACGCCAACCCGGCCTCCTGCGTCGCCGCGCTGAACCTGCTCGTTGAGTTGGACGCCACCCGCCATATCGCCGTCTTCGGGGACATGTACGAGCTCGGGTCGTACGAGGAAGAGGGCCACCGGCTGGTGGGCGGACGCGCGGCCGAGACGGTTGACGCGCTCTACACAATGGGGCCACGGGCACGGATGATCGCCGCCGAGGCAGTACGGGCGAAGCCCAACCTGCCGGTGGAGATGTTTGATGACAAGCGCGCGCTGGAAGATGCGCTGCGCCGGGACCTGAGGGCAGGGGACCTGGTCCTGATCAAGGGGTCACGGGGATTGGAGCTGGAGACGCTGGTTGCAGCGCTCCGGACGGAAACGACTGGGGATTCGGATTGATAACGCCGGCCTATGCTATCGAGCTCGTTGAGACGCTCCGTAGCGGAGTGACCACGAACTCGTTGCTGCCGCTCGACCCACTCGACAATCTCGCCATCTCGCTCGGTCTGTCCGGTGTTGCCTTTGTCATCGCGTTGGCGATCGGCAGACCGTACATTGATCTGCTGCGCGAACGCGGGATTGGCAAGAAGATTCGGATCGATGGCCCGGAAGGGCACATGACGAAGACGGGCACGCCGACGATGGGCGGCGTGATCTTTATCGCGACCGTCGTTGTGCTGACGATCGTGTTCAACCTCATTGGGCGGTTGTCGATGCTGTTACCGCTCGGTGTGCTGACCTTCACTGCAGTGCTTGGCGGGATCGATGACCGCCTGAATCTGGTCGGCGGTCAGACGACCGGGCTGACCGCGCGCTTCAAGATGGTCTGGCTGCTCCTCTTCGCGGCAGTCAGTGCGCTCGTGCTCTATTTCCCGCTTGGTCTGCACAGCATCTACATCCCGTTTTTCGGGCAGTACAACATCGGTCTGCTCTACATCCCGATCGCGCTGTTCAGCATTTCAGGGACGGCGAATGCCGTGAACCTGACCGACGGGCTGGATACGCTGGCTGGCGGTACTGCTGCGGTCGCGTTCACGGCCTACGGAATCATCGCTTTCCTGCAGGGGCAGGTGCAGGTCGTCACATTCTGCTTCACGATGGTCGGCGCGTTGCTGGGCTTCCTGTGGTTCAACGCGCACCCGGCGCAGGTCATCATGGGTGACTGCGGCGCGCTGGCGCTGGGCGCATCGCTCGCGACTGTGGCGTTTATGACCGGCCAGTGGCTACTGTTGCCGATTGTCGGGGCCGTGTTTGTCGCCGAGACAGCGTCGGTCATGCTGCAGGTGGCGTGGTTCAAGCGCACCGGCGGTAAACGCCTGTTCCGTATGACGCCGCTCCATCACCACTTCGAGCTACTTGGCTGGAGTGAAACGCAGGTGACGCTGCGCTTCTGGCTGGCGGGCATGATGGCCGGCCTCCTCGGTGTTGCCCTCGCGGTCGGAGGACCGGCATGAATGCCGCCCCGCTTGTCTTGCGAGGCAAGCGCGTCCTCCTGATCGGCCTTGGCGCGCGCAAGGGCGGCGTTGGCGTTGCGCGCTATCTCGTTGAGCAGGGAGCAGAGGTCCGCGTCACTGATCTGCGTAGCGCCGATCAACTGGCGGCATCGCTGGCCGATCTGGACGGTCTGCCGATCGGCTGGACGCTCGGCGAGCATCGCGAAGAGGACATCGCCTGGGCTGACATTGTCGTGCGGAATCCGGCTGTCCCGGCAACTTCGCCCTGGCTGGCGCTCGCGCGAGAGCAGGGCAAGCCGGTCGAGATGGAGATGACGCTCTTCTTCCGCGCCTGTCCTGCGCCGATCATCGGCGTCACCGGCACGAAGGGCAAAACGACGACGACGACGCTGCTGCACGCTATGCTGCGCGAGCACTGGCCGGATGCGGTGCTGGCCGGCAACATGGGTGTGTCGGCGTTGGCGCAGCTGTCTGACTTGCGTCCCGATGTCCCAATCACCCTGGAACTATCGTCTTTCCAGCTCGAGGGACTGGACGAGCATCAACTTTCGCCCCACATCGCCGTGCTGACCAACATCGCGCCGGATCATCTCGACCGCTATGACAGCTTCGACGAGTACGCTGGAACGAAGGCGTCGATATTTCGCTGGCAGACTCCGCGCGTCGATTTCGCCGTCTTCGATCCTGGCGATCCGCTGGTGAAGCAGCTGACCTACGCCGCTCCCGGCCAATGGGTTCTGTACGGCAGCGGCTATCGACCCGATCTGAAACCGGATGTCTGGGTTGAGGATGGCGAGTTCTGGGCGGCCTGGGAACATGAGCCGGTCAGCCTGGGATCGGTCGATGCGCTGAAGATTCCTGGCGAGCACGCGCAACGCAACGCGCTCGCTGCTGCCGCAGCCGCATTGGCAGTTGGGGTGTCGGTGGCGGAGATCCGCCGGGCGATCGCGGGCTTTACCGGTGTGACGCACCGGCTTGAGCCGATCGCCACAATCAACGGCGTTACCTGGATCAACGACAGCGCTGCGACTGCACCGTCGGCGGCGATTGCGGCGCTCCGTGCCTACGCAGATCGCGGCATCATCGCGATCTCGGGTGGCTACGACAAGCGTCTGGCAATGGACGATGTCGCCGAGGAGCTGGCCCGGTCTGCGCGTGCGGTCGTCTTGCTGGATGGCACGGTCACGCCGCAACTGATCGAGCTTCTGACTGCGCGGGGCGTCGAGCCGGTTGGCGATCCTGCGACGTCGATGGATGAGGCGGTCGCGCGCGCGGCGTCGTTGGCGCGTCGAGGTGATGTCGTCCTGCTATCGCCGGGATGTGCGAGCTTTGGGCTGTTCCGCGATGAGTTCCATCGCGGTGATGCCTTCCGCGAAGCCGTCCTGCGGCTGGCCGAGGGGGCGTCATGATGCGCTGGCGTGCTCGGCAGCGGCAGTCGGCAGGCGTGCGCTACCACGATCCTGACTGGTGGCTGTTTGCCATCCTGCTGACGCTGGTCATGTTCGGCACGGTCATGATCTTCTCGGCGACATTTCCGGAGACGGTCGGCGATGCGGGGCTCAGCCAGTACAGCGGACTCATTCGGCAGATCATCTACGTGCTGGTCGGCGCAGCCGGGCTGCTCATCGCCATGCAGGTGGACTATCACCGCTACGCACGCTGGGCGGTACATGCTATGGCGGCCGTGCTTCTGGTGCTGGCAGCGCTCGTGTTCATCCCCGGCGTTGGCACCGAGGTGTACGGCGCGAAGGCGTGGATCTTCATCGGGCCGATTTCGATCCAGCCGAGCGAGGTCGCCAAACTGGTCATGATCCTCTACATGGCGGCCTGGTTCGCCGGCAAGGGCGGCAAGGTACGCTCTGTCTCGTCCGGTCTGGCGCAGTTCTGCGTCGTCATGGGACTGCTGATCGGGTTGCTGATGCTGGAGCCGGACCTCGGCACGGCATCGCTGGTGGCGACGATCGGCGTGGCCATGTTCTTCGTGGCTGGAGCTGCGCCGGTGCAGTTTGCCGGCCTGCTGATCGTCGGTGCGATCGGCTTCCTGACGATGGCGCTGAGTGCCTCATATCGCCGCGATCGCCTGCTGCTATTCCTCAATCCTGATTCCGACCTGCAGGATCTCGGCTGGCAGCTCTATCAGGCACGTCTGGCGCTCGGCTCGGGTGGATTATTCGGCGTTGGGCTGGGGGCGAGTCGCCAGAAATTCTCGTGGCTGCCGGCTGCGCACAACGACGCGATCTTCGCCGTGATTGGCGAAGAGCTGGGGCTGATCGGCTGCGCTGTTGTTGTCGGACTGTTCGTTGCGCTCGGCTATCACGGCTATCGGATCGCGATGCGTGCGCCGGATACGTTCGGGACGCTGGTGGCGGTTGGCATCACGACCTGGCTGGTCTTCCAGGCGGCCTATAACATCGGCGGCGTGACGCTGGCGATCCCGTTCACCGGTATCCCGCTACCGTTCATTTCGGCGGGTGGGTCGTCCCTTGTTGTTGCGATGACGGCGACCGGCATCCTGCTCAACATATCGCGCCAGACGCTCTCCGAAGCCGAGATGCGTCCGCGAGTCGTCGCAACAGCGCAGCCAGTTGTGGCAGAAGCCGCCGCGCCAGTGCCTCAGCCGCGCCGGCCCCATCCCGCTCCGGCACGCTACCGTCGAACGCCACGCCCGACGAGTGTTGCGCGGGGACCGATTGAGACGCGGCCGCAACGGGCGCAGGAGAGAGAGTGGTCGGAGCCGTGGGAATGAGCCGGCGCGGATCGTATGACCTGCACGACATTGCACTGCCGGAACCCCCGGCGCACGTCCACATGGTTGGCATTGGCGGGGTCGGAGTCAGTGGGCTGGCGCGGATGCTTGCCCGTCGTGGCTACACGGTGTCCGGCTCTGATATCAGCGACTCGCCAATCGTTCGCGATCTGCGGTCTGAGGGGATACCGGTCGCCATTGGGCACGCCGCCGAAAACATTGGCGATGCCGACCTGGTCGTCATCACGGCAGCGCTGAAGCCGGATAACCCGGAGCTGGTCGAGGCGGAGCGGCGCGGCATCCGCGTCGTCAAGCGTGCGGCGGTTCTTGGCCTGCTGGCGAATCCAGCGCGCAGTCTGGCCGTCGCCGGGTCGCACGGCAAGTCGACGACGTCCGGCATGGCTGCGCTGGCGCTGGATCGAGCCGGCGTTGAGCCGTCGTTCGCGGTCGGCGCGACTGTGCGGGAGCTGGGCACGAACGCGCGTCTGAGCGATGGGCCGCACATTGTTGTTGAGGCGGACGAGTACGACTACTCGTTCCTCTGGCTGCGTCCGCGTGTCGCGATCATCACGAACATCGAACACGACCATCCCGACATCTTCGCCGACCTCGATCAGATTCTTGATGCGTTCGCCCGTTTTGCGGATGGCATCGTGCCTGACGGCATGCTCGTCCTCGCGGCTGAGGATCCTGGCTGCCGGGCGTTGCTGGAACGTATCGGCCGGGATGTGTTCGCGCCGAAAATCGTGACATTCGGCGAGTCAGCAGGCGACTGGCGACTGAACACTGGCGCGGATGTGCCCACAGCGGTATCGCCGTCCGGACAGGTGTTCGAGTTGCGGCTGTCTGTGCCAGGTAGGCACAATCTCCTGAATGCGCTGGCGGTGCTGGCATCTGCTGAAGGGCTTGGTGTCGCGCCGGGCGATCTGCTTGTGGGGCTTGCGGAGTTCGGGGGCGTCAGCCGGCGGTTCGAGGTGTGCCGGGACGATCAGTTCACGGTCGTGAGCGATTATGCGCACCACCCGACCGAGATTGCCGCAACGATCGCGGCGGCGCGCGAGCGGTATCGGGACCGACGCATCGTCGCCGTCTTTCAACCGCACACCTACTCGCGGACGCGCGCATTGCTGGACGAGTTCGCGCACGCGCTCGACGCAGCCGATGCGGTGGTGCTGGCCGACATCTATCGAGCCCGGGAGATTGATTCACTCGGCGTATCGTCGGCAGACATCGCTGCCCGGATGATGATTGCGCCGCAATTGGCGAGCGATCCGGCCGAGAGCGCGCAGGTGGTGCGCGGCATGCTGCGATCCGGCGATGTCGTGCTGGTCATGGGGGCTGGCGACATCTACCAGGCAGCCGAGGCGCTGGCTGATACAGATACTTCACTCAACTGACCGGAGAGTCACGCAACGCGACCTCTCCGGCGGAAGGCAGGCGAACAACAATGAGCGCACGCGGGCGAGTCAAGAGCGCCCCTCCGATACAGGTGACCGACGACGGCGTCACCATCGCGATCCAGCCGGAAGCACGCACCGATCTGTACAACACGTTTCGCGTCGGAGGGCCGGCTGACTATCTGGTTCGCGCCGGCAACGCCGATGAGATCGGGCTGGCGCTGCGCTGGGCGCGTGAGCAGTCGCTGCCGATAACGATCTTTGGCGGCGGCTCGAACATGCTTGTCAGCGATCGCGGCATTCGCGGGCTGGTCATCGTCGTCCGCCGCCCTGGCAAGGACGCCGAGGCCGGGCTGGAAGTGCTGGAGGAGACGGGCGATGAAGTTCTCGTCCGTGTCCCGGCTGCTGCGCCTTCGAACTGGTTTGGACGAACAGCCGCTGAGCGTGGCTGGGCCGGGCTGGCCTGGCTCGTTGGCTTGCCGGGCAACGTCGGCGGGGCGGTCGTGAACAACGCCGGAGCGCACGGTGGCGAGATCAAGGATTATCTCGTCTCGCTGCGCGTTGTTGGCGCGGATGGCGTGCTGGTCGAACACGACCGCGAATGGCTCCAGCCGCGCTATCGCGGCACGCGCCTGAAGTATCCGGACGATGATGAAATCCTCGTCGTCGTGGATGCAACCTTCCGGTTTGCGAAGGGCTCGCCTGAGGATCTGACACGTGAGGCCGACGAGTACGCCGACTATCGGCACCGGACGCAGCCGACTGGTGCGTGTGCCGGATCGATCTTCAAGAACCCTGAAGGTGACTTCTCCGGACGACTTATTGAGGCAGCCGGGCTGAAGGGCACGCGGGTTGGCGGCGCTACTGTTTCGACCAAGCACGCCAACTTCATCGTCAACGACGCCAAGGGCGCTGCGGCCGACATCGTTGAGCTCATTCGCGTAGTTCAGACCGAAGTCCAGCGACAGACTGGCGTGCAGCTCGATCCCGAGGTCGAGCGGATTGGAGACTGGTCATGACACAAGCCAGACAGGTCCGCGTCGGCGTCGTTTTTGGCGGCCGGTCGGGCGAGCACGACGTGTCGTTGCGCTCGGCGCAGACGGTGATGGCGGCGCTTGAGGCCGCTGGTCACGTGGTCGTGCCGATCGGCGTGAGCCGCCAGGGCGCCTGGCTCACGAGCGGCGACCCGATGCGCGAGCTGCAAGCCCAGTCGCCGCTGTTTGCGTTGCCCTCAGGTGAACGCCAGCGCGGCTCCGTCCTTGATGAGGTCGAGAATCTGGCGCTGCAAGCGCAGAAGTCAGGCGAGATCGCGGTGATCCCGGCCAACGGCTGGGCCGGCAGTATTGATGTCATCTTCCCGGTGCTGCACGGTCCGATGGGCGAGGACGGCACCGTGCAGGGGCTGTTCGAGCTGGCTGGTCTGCCTTATGTCGGCGCAGGTGTCATGGCCTCAGCCGTTGCGATGGACAAGTCGATCGCCAAGCAGATCATGGCGCAGTCCGGTCTGCCGCAGGCACCGTGGTTGACGGTTCTGCGCAAAGAGTGGACACGCTTCCCCGATGCTGTCATTGCCGACGTTGAGCGTGAGCTGGGCTATCCCTGTTTCGTCAAGCCGGCAAATCTGGGGTCCAGCGTCGGTGTCTCGAAGGTCGAGAGCGCGGACGAGCTGCCGGCAGCAATGGCTGAGGCGGGCCGCCACGATCGCAAGATCCTGATCGAGAAGGGCATCAACGCTCGCGAGCTTGAAGTGTCGGTGCTTGGGAACGACGAGCCGATCGCTTCTGTCGTTGGCGAAGTGATCCCCGGACATGACTTCTACGACTACGAAGATAAGTACGTCGATGATTCGTCGCAGCTGGTTATCCCGGCACCGATCCCGGAAGATGTGTCCGAGGAAGTGCGCGGCCTCGCCGTCCGTGCGTTCAGGATGCTGGACTGCGCCGGTATGGCGCGGGTCGATTTCTTCCTGGAGCGCGACACGAACCGCGTGCTGCTGAACGAAGTCAACACGATCCCCGGCTTCACCGGCATCAGCATGTACCCGAAGCTTTGGGAGGCGACTGGTCTGCCGATAGCGGATCTGGTGCAGCGGCTCGTTGAGCTTGCGATCGAGCGCCACGAGGAGCAACGGGGTGGCGGTGCCTGAGCCGCAGTCGGTCGCGGCATTAGCGGGTGCGCCAGCACGAGAGCGCAGCCCGCAGCGCGGCGGGATGTTGCACAGCGGCCGGATTCCGGCAGCCGTGATCGTCGTGGCCTGCGGCATCCTGCTGTATGGCTTTCTGCTGTCCGGTGATTTCCTGGTCGCCTCGGTCGTCGTCCGCGGCGTTGAGCTAGGGGATCCGGCTGAGGTCGCGACCGTCGCGGACGCAATTGGCGAGCCGATCTTCAGCATCGATGCCGGCGCGGCTGCCGAGCGCGTCGCACTGCTGCCGTATGTCGAGAATGTGGCTGTCCGGACGAGTTTCCCCGATAAGGTCACGATCAGCGTCGTTGAGCGTCAGCCCGTCGTTGGCTGGAAGACTGGCGACAGTCTGGCGCTCGTCGATCAACGCGGTCACGTTCTGACAGTCTCCCGCCCGCTACCTGACGATATGCCGAGTGTTATCAATGAGCTGGAAGCGCCGAGCGTTGGCCAGACGCTCGATCCGGCGATCGTCGCGTCCACCGTTGCAGCTGCCGATACGCTTGGCGCAGTAGCGAGCGAGCTGCGCTGGACGAGAGACGATGGGCTGGTCGCAACCCTGCGTGACAATCGGCAGGTGATCTTCGGATCACCCGACCGGATGCCGATGAAGCTGGCTGTGTATCAGACGGTCGCGGCCAGTGGTTCAGTCTGGCAGGTTCTGGACTTGCGCGAACCGGACCGTCCGTACTATAAGTAGGGACAGTGTACGTACAGTGTGGTACGATGGTATCAGGCGACCCTGTATGAGGATTGGTGATGTGCATCATCGTCATGTGACGAAGGGAACGCGTTCGCCCGCGCCGCGAAACGACGAACGACCGGAGTAGCAGCCGTGCCTGACCAGTTTATCGTCGGTATCGACATTGGCTCGAGCAAGCTCTGCTCGGCAGTGGCGCTCCGCGATCCGGAGGGCGGGGTGCGGTACGTCGGCCACGGCAGTACCGCGTCCGGTGGATTGCGTGCTGGCGAAGTATCCGACCCGGAATCACTCGGCGCTGCCCTGCGCCGGGCTGTCGAAGAGGCCCGCTATCTCATCGGCGTGAGCGTCGAGGACGTCGTCGCGACCGTCGCCGGTGCGCGCATTCAGACGCTGGAGCGCATGGGCGGCGTCGATGTCGATGGCAGCCGACCGATCTCGGCGCGCGAAATCGGGCGTGCGCTGGAGGATGCGCGCGGCCGCGATCCGGTTGGCATGGCGACGATCCATCGGGTCGTACGCGCCTTTGCCGTTGATGGTGAGCCGGTGGACGATCCGTCGGGTCGCTACGGTCGGCGGCTGGATGTCTGGACGCGCGACTTCGCGGTGCAGAGTGCCGTCACGGAGGGGCTGCGACGAGCAGCGGACCTCGCCGGCATTCGCATCCATACGCTGGTCCCGACCGGCGTTGCTGATACTGCGGCGGTGACGTCACAAACGGAGCGTGATGCCGGAGTCGCAGTTGTTGACATTGGCAGCGCGACGACCGACATCGCTGTCTATCTCGGTGGCGACCTGCAACACCTCGTCTCATTCCCGCTTGGCGGACACCACATCACCGCTGATGTGGCCTCGGTTCTGGATATCCCAATTGAGGAGGCCGATCGACTGAAGGTCGAGCATGGCGCGATCAGCGAGGATGTTGACGAAGAGCTGATTGACTGGTCGCCGCGGACGATCGCCGCGCTGCAGCGGCAGGCGAAGTACGGGAACGTACCGGGCTCAGCGGTGCGCTCGATTACGGCCGCGCGGACGGTGCAGATTATCGATCAGGTCAAGGCGACGCTCGACGATCTCGACGACACACGACGCTTGCGGGCCGGGCTTGTTCTGACCGGCGGGACGGCTCAGCTGACCGGCATCGTCGACATCACGCGAGCGATTACGGGGACGCCGGTGCGCGAGGGGCAAGTGCTGCCCGGCGGTGGCTTCCCCAGTATTGGTGATCCCGGCGTCAGCTCTGCCGTTGGCCTGATCCGCTACGTCACTGGCAGGTCGGTTGGCACGCAGCCAACGCGCCAACGCAGCCCGGCAACGGCCGGTATCGTGCATCCGCTGGTAATGAATCCGCTCGCGAGAGGCGCTACAATTGACGTAACGCGCCGACAGCGAACACGGCAGCCGACCCAGCGGGGCTGGGGCACGATAGTGAAGGGCTGGGTGCGAGAGTTTATTCCGGTCAGTCCGGCCGACTAACACCACATCAAGCGGCGCCTGGAGCGCCACCTGGTTTGTGACCTGACCGAATGCGGCAGGGTAGCCCGGAGGGAAAGCGCATGTTTGACGGGCACGACGACGAGTACACAGCGAATTTTGCAAGGATCAAGGTCGTTGGCGTTGGCGGCGGTGGCGGCAATGCCGTCAACCGGATGATCGAGGCCGGCGTCGATGGCGTCGAGTTCGTCGCGATCAACACCGACGCTCAGATGCTGATCAACTCCAACGCGCCGATCACCCTGCGCATCGGCGACAAGCTGACCAAGGGGCTTGGCGCCGGCGGGCGGCCTGAGGTCGGCGAACGCGCAGCCGAAGAGAGCATGGAGACACTGGCCGAGGTTATTCGCGGCGCAGATATGGTCTTCATCACCGCCGGCATGGGCGGCGGTACCGGCAGTGGCGCATCACCGATCGTTGCCAAGCTGGCCCGTGAGACGGGCGCGCTGACGGTTGGCGTTGTCACCAAGCCGTTCGACTTCGAGGGTGCCAAGCGCCGACGCGTGGCAGACGAATCGATTGCGACGCTGCGCGAGCACGTTGATGCGCTGATCACGATCCCGAACCAGCGCCTGATGCAGATGGTCGATCCGAAGACTCCGTTCTCGGAAGCCTTCCGCATCGCCGACGATGTGCTGCGGCAAGGTATCCAGGGCATCTCCGATCTGATCGTGAAGCCGGGCATGATCAACCTCGACTTCGCCGACGTGAAGACGATCATGCGTGACGCGGGTTCGGCGCTGATGGCGATTGGCCACGGCGGTGGCGACAGCCGCACCACCGATGCAGCGCGCATGGCAATCGAGAGCCCATTGCTGGAGATGAGCATCGATGGCGCAACTGGCGTGCTTTACAACATCGCCGCCAGCAGCGATCTCACGATCGCAGAGGTCGGCGAGGCGGCCGAGATCATCCGCCAGGCAGCCGACGACGACGCCGAGATCATCTTCGGTACGTCGATCGACGAGTCACTGGGCCGCGATGTGACGATCACCCTGATCGCAACCGGCTTCCAGGGCGCGCGACCGACACGCCAGCGGCCACGCGAGGAGCGCTCGGAACGACGCTCGCAGCGGGCACTGGAAGGCAGCGCACCGCCACGGACTCCGGTTCTGCCGGATGACGAGTGGGCCGAGCCGGCTATCCTGCGATTCCTGCGCGAGCGCCAGTAGGCACGCGCGCGAATTGACGCGATGATACGAAGCGGACTGGAGCGTAGCGATGAACGAGATCGCGATGGGCCAGTCCGCTTCGTTCCATATTCCCGGCGAGGGGGAGCAATGAAGTGTCCGTTCTGTGGCAAGCCGGACTCGCGCGTTATCGATTCACGCGATGTGCGCGAAGGTGAATCCATCCGCCGTCGCCGGGAGTGCGCCGTTTGCGGTCGGCGCTTCACCACCTACGAGACGGTTGAGGCGCGCGAGCTGATCGTCGTCAAGCGCGACGGTCGGCGCGAGCCGTTCTCTCCCCGCAAGCTCACCGACAAGCTGCTGATCGCGCTGACTAAGCGTCCAGTGCCGATGGAGTCGGTCGAGCGCATCGTCCGCGAGATCGAGACCGATCTGCTCGACCGCAACGTCAGCGAGGTGTCGAGCACCGACATCGGCGAGCTGGTGCTGGCCAAGCTCAAGGAGCTCGACCACATCGCCTATATCCGTTTCGCCTCGGTCTACCGCGAGTTCCGCGACTTCGACGACTGGCGCCGCGAGATGGCGTCGCTGGACACAACGCAAGGGTCGGTGGACGAAGTGGGATGATGCTTGTGACGAGCGTTGGTACGTGAGATAGACGCCGATCCCTCCGTAGGGACATGGCTCGGCTTGTCCTCGCCGTGAGGCGACGCCCTCGCATCGAACGGTCGTGTTCCGAACCTGCGCAGTCGACGTGCAAATCCTGCGTTGGCATGCTGGGCGCGCTTTGCGATGCCGATCCCACGCCGTCCCACAGGATGCCGAGTCCTTGGGAATCAAGCCAGGAGGGTCGCCTCACGGCGAGGACAGGCCTGGTCCTGTCCCATACGAACGGATTGCAGTGGTTCCTTTACGGGAGGACAACGGTGGCCAGCGAACCACTGAATGCATTGCGCATTACACGCACCGGGCTCGCGCCGACGAAGGTTGAGGGCGGCTGGATCGAGATCGAGCGGTCCATGTTCGCGGCGAACGTCGCTGATGGTCAGATCAGCGTACCAACCGGTTGGGATGTGGAGGCTGTCGGAGACGGCCGCTGGCGCATTCGGCCGATTCGTCTGCATGTGCAGCGGGGCGCAGCCGTTGCGCTCGTCGATGCGGATGGCGTGACGCGAGATTCGATCCGCATACCGGTCACCTACAACCTGCGTAGCTCATTTGAGATCAAGCGCCATGCGTTCGGGCTGCCAAATAGCGCACGTGCCCTCGGTACGATCGATCCGAATCGACAGATCTTTGAAGAGACCTATGCCTGGATGCCGGAACCGCTGAAGGATGTGCTATTCCGCGGTCTGTATTCCGACATCGTCTTCATTCGGCCCGGAGCGCGGACCGGCGGGCTGTGTACTGGTATGGCGCGCTGGGCTATCGCGCGTGGGCTGGGACGCGAGCCGGAGCCTGTCAATCAGTCGGTTGCACTGGAGCGCATCGCCGTCTTCCACGGTCGGCAGCTGTTCGATCGGGCGTTGCTGGCGGCGGCCGGCTGGTTCTTCCGTGCCTCGCCGCGGGCAGCGTTCTTCGCCGTTCGCGACGACTTGCTGCGTACCGGCACGACGGATCGAGCGCTGGACATCGCCATACCGAAGCCGTTGCGGCGCGATGTGCTGCGGGCGCTTGTTGAGCAGGGCCACACGGTCGTCCCGTATCACCTCGTTCAGGAGAGTGACGATTATGGCTGGATCGCGGTCTACGACCCGAACCGGCCCGACCTGATCGATGCCGACGAGCCGCGGATCATCGAGTTCGACTTGCGCCGGGATCGCTATGCCTACGGCACGAAGGTAACGTTCGAGCAGGATAATGTCGGCATCGTCGCGGTCCGGCAAGATGTCTACATGGGCAAGCGCACCGCGCTGCTGGCGACGGCGGCCTCGGCGCTGATGGCGCTGTTCGGGAAGCTGCTGCGCCGAGGCGGGCGGGGACACGATGCTGCCCGGACGAGCTCGCCCGGGCAGCAGTGAAGTCCGCAGGGTACTGGAACGATCCTAGAGGTGCGGCTCGACCTTCTCGAGAATCCGCGGCTTCGGATAGGCACCGATGATCTTCTCGACCGGCTGGCCGTTCTTGTAGAGAATCATGGTCGGGATCGAGCTGATTCCCAGCTGAGCCGCCATCTGGTTATTCTCATCGATGTTGACCTTGGCGATCTTCAGCTTGCCATCCTTCTCGGTCGCGATCTCTTCGAGAATCGGACCGACGATGCGGCACGGGCCACACCAGGATGCCCAGAAGTCCACCAGAACCGGTGTATCGGCGTTGATCACCTCTGAATCGAACGTTGCATCGGTGACATCAACGGGCTTGGACATGAAATCAATCCTCCTAGTAATCTGTTAGAGCGTCGCTTGGGCGCTCAATGTATTCTAACGCAGCCCAGTTGTCAGCATTCCCGATAGCCCAATTGCTATACTCGCGAACTATGAGCGCCTCCTCGCGCGTTGGATTCGACGCGCTCTTCTTTGAGCAGCCAATGACCGGGGCCGGGCAGTACGCCACGAATTTGTGGCGGGCGCTCTGCGATTTTCCCACCGGCATAGAGCCGGTGCTCCTCGCGCCATCTGACAGCGACCTATCCGCATTTACGGTGCCGGGCGACGCGGTCGTCCGTGGGGTGGTGCCACGTCCACGGCCACCCGGTAAAGCGCGCAAGCTTTTCTGGGAGCAGATTGGCCTGCCGTCCGCGGCGCGAAGCGCCGACGTTGGCCTGGTGCACGTGCCGTATTTCTCCGCGCCGATCGTGCAGCGCGTGCCATACGTAGTGACTGTCCACGATGTCATTCCGCTGGTATTGCCGGAATACGCCGGCTCGCGCCAGATGCGGAGCTACATGCGGCTGGTCGGTCGCGCCGTCAGCAAGGCGGCGCTCATCCTGACAGACTCGGCCTACTCCAGAGCCGATATCAGCGATCATCTGGAGATTGACCCCGAACGAATCCGCGTGACGCTGCTTGCTGCGCACGACGATATGCGCCCGGCACGGACTGCGGCAGAGGAGTCGGCGATCGAGGAGACGCTGGAGCGGCTGGGTATCCGTCGGCCGTTCGTCCTCAATGTCGGTGGCTATGACATTCGAAAGCGGTTACCGGAGCTAATCAAGGGCTTTGCCCGCGCGTTGCCGTCGTTGCCGAGTGACTGCTCGCTCGTCATCACAGGTCGGCCGCACACCGGCAATGTGCGCTTGAATCCGCCGCTGGATGGCCTGATCCACGATCTCGGCCTGGAAGACAGAGTGATCCAGACCGGCTTCGTGAGCGAGTCGGATAAAATCAACCTGTATCGTGCCTGTCACGTCTTCGCGTTTGTGTCTGCCTACGAGGGGTTCGGGCTCAATCCGCTGGAGGCGATGGCCTGCGGTGCGCCGGTTATCAGCTCGCGAATGACGAGCCTGCCAGAGGTGGTTGGGCATGCCGGACTGCTGATCGATCCGGAGCCGGAGGCAATCGGCAGGGCGCTGATTACGGTGTTTGCTGACCCGGCGCTGCGCGCGGACCTGGCGGGGCGCTCGCTGCGGCAGGCGGCGAAGTTCTCGTGGGGGCAGACGGCCGCCCAGACAGTTGAGGCCTATCGCGAGGTTCTGGACGGGGGTAGCCAGTGCGCGTCCTGATGCTGTCCAAGGCGCTCGTCACCGGCGTGTATCAGAAGAAGCTTGAGGAAATGGCGACTGCTTCGGATCTGGAGCTGCTGGTCGTCGTGCCACCCAAGTGGGTCGAGGGGCGCGTCGGCACGCTGGAGCTGGATCGGCTGTTCACCACTGGCTACGAGCTGGAGGTGCAGCGTATGGCGTTTAATGGTCGCCATCATCTGCATTTCTACCCGGATCTGCGCAAGGTCGTCGAGCGCTTTCAGCCGGAGCTGATCCACATCGACGAGGAGCCGTACAACCTGGTCGCGGCGCAAGCAACGCGGCTTGCCAGGCGGGTGGGTGCCAAGACGATCTTTTTCACCTGGCAGAATCTCTACCGCCGCTATCCGCCGCCATTTCGCCTGTTCGAGCTGTACGCCTATCGCAATGCCGACGCTGCTATCGCCGGCAACGCCGATGCCGTCGAGGTGCTGCGACGCAAGGGATTTGGCAAGCCGGTCGAGATCATCCCGCAGTTTGGCGTCGATCCGGACATCTTTTCGCCGTCGACTTCGCCACCGCCGAGCGACCAGCCGATCACCATCGGCTACTACGGGCGGCTCGTGCCGGAGAAGGGCGTTGATACGCTGATTGACGCGATCGCATTGCTGCCGCAGCATCCACGGCTTGTCATCGTTGGGGCCGGCGAGAGCCTGGACGCACTGAAGGAGCGTGCGGCGCAACGCGGACTCGGTGATCGCGTGAGCTTTCGCGGCACGATGCCGAGCGCACAGATCCCGTCGTTCCTCCACGAGCTCGATATCGTTGTCGTGCCGTCGCTCACCCGGCCGAACTGGAAAGAACAGTTTGGGCGGGTCATCATCGAGGCGATGTCGTGCGGCGTGGCCGTCGTTGGCTCCGACTCCGGCGAGATCCCGAATGTTATTGGCGATGCCGGGCTGACCTTCCCGGAAGGCGATGTCGCGGCGCTAACGACGCAATTGGGACGCCTGCTTGCCGATCCCGCCTTGCTGGCGCACTACTCCAGCGCCGGACGGCAGCGCGTGCTCGACAACTACACGCAGCGGCAGGTCGCGGCGCGCACGGTCGCGCTCTATCGCGATGTGCTAGAGGCCGGTGTGCCCGAGCGCGACTGCGAGGATGTCGCTGCCGATGCAGACGACGCGCAGAGTGAATTCGCGCATGGCAAGTAAGGTCGAGCGCGAGGCAATTGACGCGCTGCGCCTGCTGCAGCCAGGGCCGCTCGCGCTGGTCAGCAGCCGCTTCCGGTCAACGGACAACATCATGACGGCGGCCTGGCTGACACCGCTGAGCTTCGATCCACCGCTAGTTGGCGTCGCGATCCATACCGGTCGGCTGACGCACGAGCTCGTCACGCGCAGCGAGTTCTTCGCGCTCAATATCCCAGTCGCAGACCTGCTTACCGCAGCACATCGCTGCGGCATGACAACTGGACGCGATGGCGACAAGTTCGAGGCGGCAGGACTCACGCCGATGGACGCTCAGGCGATCGAAGCGCCACTCGTCGAAGAGTGTGTTGCACACATCGAATGCGGCGTCGTTGGTCGGCACTCGATCGGCGATCACGACCTGTTTGTCGGGCGGCCGCTGGCTGTGTCTGCCGACGCCGAAGCGTTCGATGGGCGCTGGCTGGTTGAGGCTGACGCCGGTCAGGTGCTCCACCACTTGCGTGCTGATTACTACGCGACACTCTCGCGCCCATATCGGGCGCGGCTCACGCCGGATGCGGAGTCATAGGCGCTGCGCCGCGCTACTCGGGATCGTCGGGTGTATCGATGTCGTCGTCGATCTCGGTCGTCGTCTCCTCTTCCTCGATCGGCAGGAAACCGAGGGCGAGCGACTGGGCGACGATGTCACGCCGGACGAGGCGTTCGGCCTCGCTGAGTGTGTCGCGTATCGGGTGGGTCGGGTCGACGTGTGACAGCATTTCGCGAACCTGGCGCATCAGATCAATCGTCTTGTTGAACGTCAGAACCATGTCGCCTTCCGACAGCGCGATCGTCTCAGTGATGTCTGCCATCGTCGCGCCGTGGCACCAGGCGCGCATCGCTCCGTAGAAGCCGACGTTGTGTCCATGAGAGATGAACAGACCGTTGCGCCGTTCGGTGGCGAGGATCTGCTGCTCCATGTCCTCAAGGCGGCGGCGCAAGAGGACGAGGTTGTTCGGCAGGCTGTAGTCGTTCGAGAAGCGTGAGTCGCGGTCGTAGGCGAACCACGAGAAGACCTCGGCTGCGTCGGCCGGCTCCAGCTTGTCGACCAGCCCGCGGTCGATCATCTCGCAGACGACGAGTCCATTGGAGTCGAAGACATCTGCCAGCAGGTCGGCCTTGGCGGTCGGGTAGCCGCGATGCAGGTAGTTGAAGCGATGCAACACGTTGCGGATGCCATTGATGATCCCGCGAATGCGCTCCAGCTCAGCCTCGCGCTCGTCGTGCAGGAGTGTCTCAACGTGCGCACGCTCGCGCACCAGCGCATCAACGCGACGCATGTTGTTCTGATGCTCCTTGCGTCGCGGACAGGCGTGGCAGGGGTGGCTATTTCGCACCTCGTGGAGATCGCCGATCTGGTCCTGGATCGCCGCGATGTCGGATTCCATGCGCACATGCGCGCGCTCGTGACGCTCGAGCACCGCCGCGCGATAGGCGCTCAGCTCAGCGTCAAGGTCGGGGAGCGGCAGCGTTTCCAGCTCCTCACGCAGGCGAGCGAATGCCTCGGGGTAGACGGTCGAGACGTCGTCGACCGGCTCCTCTAGCGTAGTCAACTCGGCCGGCACATCGACGCGATGGTTTGGATCGGGCATGTAGTCGATGAAGCGATATTCGCTGATCGGCTCGACAGCGCGATCGAACAGGAACAGGCCGATTCCGCCGGACGGTGGACGACCGAGGAAGACGCCCCACCCCTGATTGCGCGTGTGGACGACGATGCCCGGCTCGGCCATCCGGAAGACGCGGCGCAACGCCTGGCGTCCCGGCTGCGGCCACGGTGGCGTGTCCTCGATGACAGCGAGGCTGCGCATGTCCTGCTGGACACTGCGCTCCTTGCTGCGCAGGGCGTCGATTGAGTGATTGAGTCCGCGATACTCATCCAGCAGCTCATCGCCGGCGTCGAGCCCGATCAGGCAGCCCTGTGGCAGCTCCTGGATGCGGACGCCAAGGTCAACGATATCGTCCTCAAGCTCACGCACCCGGCCGGCGGCCTGGAACTGTGAGAGCGACTGATGCAGCATCTGACGGACGCGATTGCCGTGCGGCGGGTCCCAGAGGTTCAGCACCGTGTTGTACCGGATCGCGAATGACGAGATGACTGGATGCAGCTCGCCGGTGGCAACCGACATCATCTCGGTGAAGCGGATCCAGGGCGAGTGGGGGACGATAACGTTGCCCTTGGCATCCATGCCGCGGCGTCCGGCGCGACCGGCCATCTGCTGGAACTCATTAGGCGTCAGCTGTCGCCGGCTGCGGCCGTCCCACTTCGTCATCCGACCAATCACGACCGAGCGAGCCGGCATGTTGACGCCGAGCGCGAGTGTGTCGGTCGCGAAGACAACCTGCATCAGGCCGCGCCCGAACAGTACCTCGACGACCTGCTTCAGGATCGGCAAGAGCCCGGCGTGGTGGAAGCCGATGCCCTGCGTCGCGAGTGCGACGATCGAGCGCACCTGCTCCAGCTCCTGATCTTCGGGTCGCATCGAGCCGATGTGCGCGTCGATGACGGCCTGGATTCTGGCCCGCGTCTCGTCGTCGCGCACAAGGTTCGTGCGCATCATCGCGAAGCGCTGGGCGTAGTTCTCGCAGTCACGGCGGGAGAACAGGAAATAGATGGCCGGCAGCATCTCCTTGGTGGCCATCGCCTGCAGGATCTCCCACGGCTGGGGCTCGTCGAGCTCCGCCTTGCGGCGCTGCTCGGCGCTCAATCCGCCGCGCTGCATGCGGCGGCGCACCTCGCCGCCCGCCTTCGGATATTCGGCGACGATATCGCCGTTGTGGTCGATGACGGGACGCAGCTTCTTATCGAGGTAGTAGTAGAGCGCCAGCGGGACCGCGCGTTCGGTATGTGTGATGAGCCGGATCGGCCGGTGCGTGCGCGAGATCCAGTCCGCGATCTCACCCGCGTTCGAGACGGTCGCCGAGAGGCAGACGAGCTGGATGTGATCCGGGCACAGGATGATCGCCTCTTCCCAGGTGGTGCCGCGCTCGGGGTCGGCGATGTAGTGGACCTCATCGAAGATGACGCAATCAACCGACTCCAGATCCCACGGCGTCTGGAGCAGCATGTTGCGCAGGACTTCGGTCGTCATGACGACGACCGGCGCGGTCGCATTCTCGGAGACATCGCCGGTCAGCAATCCGACCCGATCGCCGTACCAGGCGCGCAGGTCGCGGAACTTCTGGTTTGACAGCGCCTTGATGGGCGTCGTGTAAATGACCCGCCCGCCGCGCCGCGATGCCTCGTAGACGCCAAACTCGGCGATGACCGTCTTGCCGGTGCCAGTTGGCGCGGCGACCATGACGGACTCACCATTGAGGAACGTCTCGATCGCCTCGCGCTGAAAGCCATCCAGCGGGAAAGGATAGAGCGTCGCGAACTGCGCGATCGTCTCCTCGCGGTCGATTGCCGAATCGCTGGATTGCAGACTGGGCGTTGTCATGTCCTCAGTACCGGTGCTGTTATCGAAGCTCATATCACCCTAAAGTCGCTGCGGCCCCTGCGGCCCACTGAGTGAACCGATGCGTCCGAGTATACGGGTTTGCTTCGTTATGGTTCGTCTTCGTGGCGCAGTGGGGGTGGAGGACGTGGTGAGTGGAGCGTTGTCCGCCGACGGTTGTGAAGAGACGACATATCCCGGATGCTATGGTGAGTCGGGGGTAAGGCTGGAACACCGATGCGTTTGACTGAGTCGAACGGGTGGGAGATTTCTCGGCTGCGGCCTCGAAATGACAGGCTAAAAGGGCGGTTGCCAATCCAGTGGGCCGCCATTGCCAACAATGGCGAGCAGTGCGATCCGACAGCCACCCCCGTCTTCTG
>JBDHWD010000025.1:0-36425 GCA_039810005.1 Thermomicrobiales bacterium
CCAGGACAAGGTCGGCCTCGGCCAATGTGCTGACATTCTGTCCGTCGTCGTGCTGGACGGTGAACTGGATCGCGTCGATGCGCTTGAAGTAGTCGGTGTCGATCGCCCGCGAGATGCCCGGCTGCAGCACCGGACGCTGACCTACCTGCTGCGAGATGTGACCGATCAGCGGGCCGATCAGATCGAAGTGCGGAATGATGCGCTGCCGACATTCGCGTACCAGAATCTGACGGATCTCCTGAATGACGATCGTGTGGACGATGATGCTCTGCGCTGCCGAGGCTTCGCGGACGACGTTCAACACCTGCTCGCGAGTGCGGATACCGGGTCGGCGGGTGATCGAGAATTCAGTGTCGGGGAACTGCACCATCACCGCATCGATCGCCGCCTCGGCGGTCGATCCACCGCCGTCTGAAACGATGAACAGGCGCGCGACCCGCGTCGCCTCATTATCGTCGGATTCGTGATTGGTCGCAGGTACCCGGTCAGCCACCGGCGCGCTTCCTCTCCTGGCGTATCGCTCTCCTGCGCAACGGCTTATTACACGCAATGGCCTCGACAACCAACGATTGTCGATACCGTCTGACAGCCCGGAGAGGCACTGTGTACACTACGTCGGGCATCCGCGTCTGTGGAAACCATACGCAAGTGACGCGTCAGGCATTCTGCGCGGACGACGATTGCGGCAGGATAACAGCCTCACGATGAATCATACGCGCCCGCAGCGGCTTAGCGTCGAAAATGCGGTCTTCGCCGCCGATGCTGACATCTCCGCCGATGATATGACGCCAGCCAGTGACGCACCGGCGCGCACGCTTGCGGTTCCCCGCATCCGGGTCACGGTTGAGCTGATCTGCTACGTCGTCCTCGGCATCCTGGCTGCATTAACCCGTTTCTGGGATCTCTCATCGCGAGCGCTCCATCACGACGAAAGCCTGCACGCCTACTTCTCATGGCTCTATGCAGTTGGTAACGGCTACATCCACGACCCGCTGATGCACGGGCCGACGCTGTTCCACGCCGACGCACTGGCATTCCTGCTGTTTGGCGACAACGACTACGTTTCGCGGATCTGGCCGGCGGCGCTCGGCGTGGCGCTGGTGCTGATGCCGGCGCTCCTGCGCGACTCCAAGTTCCTGGGACGCTGGGGAGCGCTCACCTGTTCGACGCTCCTGCTCTTCTCGCCAACGATTCTCTATTACACGCGCTACATCCGGCACGATCCGTTCGTCCTCGTCGCAACGCTCGCGATCGTCATCGCCTGCTTGCGTTACCTGGAGCGGCCGGAGCCGCGCTGGGTCTATCTGGTCGGCATCATGACCGGCCTGCTCTTCGCGACGATGGAAGTCTCGTTCATCATCGCGTTCATCATGGTCACGTTCATCCTGGCGGTCGTGACCTGGCAGGTCAGCCGACTGGCATTCGGCGTGGTCGTCGCAACCGGCTTCGGCCTCGGGGCCGTCTGGCTGCTCCTCCCGAAGCTCGGCGCACCGGCACTACCGAGCATCCCCTGGGAAGATCCGTCAACCGACAACGTCCGCTCTTTCGCCATTGACCTCGTCGTCCATCCGATCTTCCTGGCCGGCCTCGGTGTCGTCATCCTCGGAATCGTCGGCGTCCTCAGTACGCTCGGCAAGGCGCGTGACCCGGAGGCTGAATCGTGGCTCAGCGGCGTGCTTGGCACGCAGCCGAACGATTCGACAGCAGCCGCAGTGCTGAATGTGCTTACCGATCGACGCACGCTCTGGATCTCGGTTGCGCTGGGGCTCACGATCTTCACCGCCCTCTACACGAGCATGTTCATGAACATGGGCGGGCTGGCGAGCGGCACCGCTGGCGCGCTCGGCTACTGGCTCGGCCAGCACGACGTGCAACGCGCCGATCAGCCGTGGTTCTACTATCTGCTGTTGCTGGCCCAATATGAGTTCATCGGTGTCCTGCTCTTCCCGGTCGGCGTCGTGCTGACTGCACGTCGACTCATTCCAGCCATCCTCAAGCGCCAGACGGTCGATCCACACACGTGGCTGCGCGGCTTCGCGATCTACTGGATCGTGATGAACCTGGCGATCTACTCCTGGGCCGGCGAGAAGATGCCGTGGCTCAGCGTCCACACTGCCCTGCCGCTAGCAATCCTGGCAGCGTCGGTCGTCGGTTCGGCAATCGAAGCGATCGAGCGCGCCGTTCGCGCTGGCCGGCTGCGGAGTCAGGCGATCTGGGTGCCGGCTGTTGGCGTGCCGGTTCTGACTGCCGCCTGGTTTGCGCTGTGGGCCTGGGGCAGCGCCGGCCCGTGGGTGCAGATTCAGGATGGCCCGCTCATCCGGCATATGCGCCCGGCTGTCGCTGACAATCCGTGGATCCTCTATCTGCCGCTCGCAGGTCTGGCCGTCGTCGTACTCTGGAGCGCATTCCGGCTCGGGCCGCGCATGGCGACCGGCGTGCTAGGTGTCACCGCTGTCGCCGTCATTCTGGTCGGCCAGATGCACGTCACCTTCCGCATGGCGTTCCAGCAGGGCGATGTACCGGTCGACATGCTGATTTATGTTCAGTCTTCGCCGGATGTGCCGCAGGCAATGACCGACATCGGCATACTCTCGCGCGAGCTGACCGGCGGCCTGGACATGCCGATCGCCTACGACTCCGGCACGTCCTGGCCGTTCCAGTGGTATCTGCGCAACTACGAGAATCGCAGATTCTTCGGCTCGACTATCGCACAGCCACCCGACGCGCCAATCGTCATCATCGCCAACGAGAACCTCAGCGGCGAGGAGGGTCGCGCCAACGCCGCCATGCTGGAGGGCTACACCTATTTCGAGTACTCGATGCGCTGGTGGTTCCCGGAAGATGAGACGTATCGCAAGTTCGCGATCGCGCCGGAGCTGAACAAGGAAAACCGACAGAACTACCAGAACGACAAGGAGCCGCCGTATTCGGCGCTCGATGTTGCAGAGAGTGTCTGGCATTCGATCTGGGGCATGCATGAGCCAGCGCAGCAGACCAAGATGTTCCGCCTCGTCGCATTCCGCGAGCTTTGGGCGCCGCTTGGTTCGTTCAATTTCCGCGTCTACGTGCGCAACGATCTCCTGACGACGTGGAATCAGATTCGTTACTAGCTGACGGAAGGGTGTGGGCGGATTGAGTCGCGACGTGCCACTCGATGACGAAACCTGGCAGGACGACACACGACGGCTGCCGTCCGTGCTTGATCGCGCCATCGACCTTCCATTTGCCGGCTGGCGCTGGGCGCTCGCCGGTATTGCGATCGCCGCCGCCATGCTCCTGCGGCTGGTCGGCCTCGATCGCTGGCCGCTCTCGGCGCACGGCGCAGACTCAGCACTCAGCGCCTGGTGGCTCGTCCACGGCGACAACCTGCCCGACAACCTGCACGGCATCGCTGCCACCGTCCAGTGGGCAGCGCTGGCGATCTTCGTTGGCGGTGCGAACGACGCCGTCGTCCGCGTCGGATTCGCGCTGGCCGGCATCGCGGCCGTCCTGCTCTGGCTCGCGCTTCACCGCCGCATCGGCTGGGACATCAGCGCCGCCGCCCTCGTTCTCGCGGCTTTCTCCCCAACGCTGATCGTCGCATCACGGAGCGTCGATGGTGCAGCCCTCGCTGGTCTGGGCACGATGGTCGTGCTCATCTCGATCCTGCGTGCTGGCGGCAGCAGCTCGCTCGCCTGGCCGATCCTGGCCGGCATCGCGAGTGCCGTGATGATCCTGAGCGATCCGTTTGGCATTGTCCTCGTCGGCATGGCCTGGCTGGGTGCGCTGCTCGTCGCGCAGGCGCTGGAGCGAGCGCCGCGAGCGTGGACATCACTCGCCCTGCCGGCTGTCGCGTCCGGCGCGGCGACGATCGTGCTGACGACGACGGTGCTGTTGACCCGCCCCGGTAGCTTTACCGCCTCATTGGCAGCGCTCGGCAAAGCGATCTGGAACGATCACATTAGCGACATCGGCTCACACGCACACATGACCGCGTTCAATCTGCTGCTGAACGAGCCGCTGCTGATCGCGCTCGCTATCGTAGCGGTGGTGACTCTCCGCGCAACGCCGCTGACGCGCGCAGCGACGACCTGGACACTGGCCGCCTTCGTTGCATCGACGCTGTTTGGTGGCAACAACCTGACCGCCTGGGTCGGCGTCGTCATCCCGCTGACACTGCTCGCCGCGATCGGCGCGGCGCATCTGCGTGCGCGCCTGCCGTGGCGCGCGTTCCGCGAGGGTCCAGCAACGCTCTATCTCGCCGCCGCGTTCCTGATGGCGGCGGCGCTGCTGAGCCTGTTCGGCCTGCTGACGTCCGGCACCGGCGGCAACGCAGCCGACTGGCTCCTGCGCTTCGTCCTTGTCGTACTCGTTGCGGTCGTCCCGCTGGCGTTCGCGCTGTCGACGATCGGTCGGCGCGTCACCGGCGACCGTCTTGCGCTTGTCCTCTGCATCGGCCTGCTCTTCCTCGGCGGACTGACTATTCGGTCAAGCGTGCTCTCCGCCTCGGAGCGCCCGGGTGAGCCGGGTGATCCGCTCGCTGCGAACGCGCTCTCGGCCGACATTCCGATCGTCGTCGGACGCCTGGAGCGCCTGTCACGCGACATGACACTGAATCAGCGCGACTCGCAGGACCCAACCGGTGGCCACGGCTTACGAATCGCCATCGACTCGAAGATCGAGCAGCCCTTTGTCTGGTACTTCCGCGAGTACCCGAACCTGTCGATCTTCGATCCGGAGACGGACGCCGCGCCGGCTGACGCCCAGATCGTCATCATCGACAGCAGTCGCGACGCGAGCGCCATTGCACCGTCGATGCGCGGGCAGGATTTCGTCTATGGTCATAACCTCGCTCCGGCATTCGATGCGCCGGACTGGGGCGATCTGCTGGGCGGCATCGTGAACCCGGACGAATGGCGACGACTCGCAGCGTTCCTCATCGACCGCAATCTGGACCGTCAACCGGAGCAACAGCAGTTCACCGTCCTTGCCGACACCGACATTGCCAACCGGCTCTTCCAGGCGACCGGCCCGTTCAGCCTCTCCGACCGCGTCGGTGCTGGATCGGCCGAGGGCCAGCTCAACGGCCCGCGCGGGGTGGCGCTCAGCAGTGACGGCACGATCGTCGTCGTCGATTCGCGCAATGGCCGCGTTCAGGAATACGCCTCAGACGGCTCGTTCGTCCGCGCGTTCGGCTCGATTGGCGCCGGTGAGGGACAGCTCGGCATCAACGCATCCGCTGGCGCCGGCGGGCCAAACGGCGTCGCGGTCGACGCCGACGGTTCGATCTACGTCGCCGACACCTGGAACCATCGCGTTTCGGTCTTCTCGGCGGACGGTACGCCTCTGCGAACCTGGGGCCAGTTCGCTGATCTGCAGGACAGCACTGATGCGCAACAGATGCCCGGCGCGTTCTACGGGCCACGCGGAATCGCCATCCACGACGATCTCGTCTATGTCACCGACACCGGCAACGAGCGCGTGCAGGTCTTCCAGACTGACGGCACCTTCGTGCGAGCGTTCGGCGGAACGGGCTCCGGCGACGGTCAACTCATGGAGCCGGTCGGCATCGCCGTCGGCCAGGACGGCACCGTCTACGTCGCCGATGCTCACAACGGCCGGATCGCGCGCTTCGCGAGCGACGGCACCTGGCTGGGAGCCTGGGAAGTCGCCCAGTGGCAGGATCAGCAGTATTTCGAGCCGTGGATCGCGGTATCAGACGACGGCCACGTTTACGTTACGATGTCCACGCTCGGAGTCATCGTCCCGTTCGGTGCCGACGGAACCGCAGGCGACCCGCTCGGCATCGGTCAGGTTCGTCGCCCGTACGGCATCGCCGTAACCTCCGGCGGGGCTGCACTCCTGGTCGCCGACGGTGCACTGCAGACCGTGCTGACCGTGCCGCTTCCGCTCCAGTAGCAGGCTCAGTGGGCTGTCAGCGCCGAAGTGTCACGCTATGTGGTGCGGCAGCCATTCCCTCGTCCTGTCATCTACCGCCCAAGGGGCACCCGGCAGTGAGAGATCTCCCACCCGTTTGAGGCAGTCCAACGCGGGGGAGATTTCTCGCGTGCGCGCTCGAAATGACAGTTATCGGGGTCGGCTGCCACTCTAGACGTTCGGCAAGTCTGACGTTGACGACCCACTCAGCTCATATGAATGAGCTCGGTCGACACATCAGCGATTGCGCCTTCGGCGAGGTTCGCCTCGATGAAGCGCAGCACCTCGGCGAGCATGCTGTCGACGTGGCTCGACGAATTTGAGACGCAGGAGAAGCCGATGCCAGCCATCTGCCACGAGTCCAGATAGTCGACTTCTGCAACGCTGGCGTTGTAGCGCTTCCGCGTGCGCTCGATGACTGACCGAACGACTCGGCGCTTGTCCTTTAGCGACTGGCTGGCAAACAGCTGCACTGAGACGTACCCCACTCCGACAACCACATGACCTCCCGGCTACCTCACGGCACGAACTAATCGTATCGTCAGGGCGCAGCATCACGGGTTCCTCGGGCGCTAGATGACGTTGTGCTCCTGCGCCAGTACGCCTTCGCGGAAGCGGCTCGGTCGGAATGCCGAGACGTCGATGGTCGATGCTGCGCCATCGACGACGATCTCGGCGACGACGCGGCCAATCGCGGGCCCCTGCATGAAGCCGTGGCCGGAAAAGCCTGCCGCGACGAGGAAGCCATCCAGGTCCGGCACCGGCCCGACCAGCGGGTTGTCGTCCGGTGTGACCTCGTAGAACCCTGCCCAGCCGCGCAGAATCTCCGCCTGCTCGAAGATCGGCGCACGCTCGATCAGCGCCTCAACCGTCGCCACCATCCAGTCGTCATCGACGACCTTGTTCTCCGAGCTCGGCTCATCCTTGTTGCTCATTCCGAACAGAAAGCCGTGGCTCTCCGGATGGAAATAGAGCGAGCGGGCGAACTCAATTGTCATCGGCACCGTGGAAGGAATAAGGTCGAACGGCTCGGTGATAAACGACATGCGGCGATACGGGTGGATCGGCAGATCGAGACCGGCCAGGCGGCTGACTGCGTTCGTCTGCGGCCCGGCGCAGCAAATGACGAGCGGCGTCGCAATCGTCGCGTTGCCGGTCTGCACGCCAGTCACGCGACCACCCTCGACGACGATGCCGCTCACCGGCGACTCTTCGAAGATGCGTACACCAGCACGCCGGGCTGCCTGTGCAAAGCCCATCGTGCTCGTCGACGTGTCGGCCCAGCCATCGCGCGGGCAGAACGTGCCGCCGATCACGTCATCGACGAGGACCGACGGATTCAGCTCGCGAATATCTTCCGGTGAGACCCAGCGCACCGGCACGCCCAGCGACTGCTGCAGCTCAAGGTTGTGCTGGAACACCGGCACATCATCCTGGCTGGTTAGCAGAAAGAGATAGCCCTGCTGCCGCAGGTTGATATCGACGCCGAAGCGTTCCTCAAACTGCTCCCAGTACTCCAGGCTGATCTGCGACAGCCGGATATTGGTCTCCGTCGAGAATTGCAGGCGAATGCCACCGGCAGCGTCGGCCGTCGCGCCGCGCCCGATCTGGTCGCGCTCCAGCACGACAACATCACGCACACCGCGCTCTGCCAGGTGGTAGGCGATCGAGCAGCCCATGATGCCCGCGCCAATGATGACAACCTCCGCCGTCGCCGGATACTGATCCATTCCCGAGCCATTCCTTACGTCGCGCTGTACGCGACTTGCTAACTGGTCGCTAATCCATCACCGTCAGGTCACGCGGAGCGTTGTTGAGGCTCTCGTAGCCATCCTCGGTGCAGACGAGGATGTCCTCGATGCGAACGCCGAACTTGCCAGGGATGTAGATCCCAGGCTCGTCGGAGAACACCATCCCCGGCTTTAACTCCGTGGTATTACCGCTGACCATGTACGGCTCCTCGTGGACATCGAGCCCCAGGCCGTGCCCCAGCCGGTGGATGAAGTATTCGCCGTAACCAGCCGCCTCGATCACGTCACGCGCCGCCCTGTCGATCGACTCGCATGTCGCGCCGGGGCGCACCGCCGCCTTCGCCGCCGCGTTCGCCTGCAGCACCGTTTCGTAGACCTTGCGGTACTCCTCGCTCGGCTCGCCGACGTAGACAGTCCGCGTCATGTCGGAGTAGTAGTGCTCCCAGGTACTGCCGAAATCGAAGACGACCGAGTCGCCCTGCTGGATCACGCGCTCGCCGGTCATGTGATGCGGCGATGCAGAACCGGGACCGCTGCCGACAATCATGAAGCCGGGCTCCGGCAGACCTTCCTCAGCCATGAAGCGCGCCAGCTCTGCGCCGGCCTGCTGCTCGGTCAAGCCGGAAAGCCGCGTTGACTCGACGAACCGTGTCCAGGCGATATCCGTCCGCCGTGCCGCCTCGCGCAGCGCGGCGATCTCAGCATCATCCTTGATGACGCGAAGTGCCCCGATGATGTCGCCGCCCGGCAGCCAGTCCGCGCCACTCATCGCCCGCTGGAGTCGCAGCAGGAACACTGACCACGTCTGGTCGCTCACGGCGATCGTCTTGCCGATTGCATCACCAACCAGCGATGCGACGAGCGCCGCCGGGTTGTCAGTCTCTTCCCAGGCATGGACATCAACGATGTCGCGCCGCTCATCGAGCCGGACCGCCTCGAGCCGCGGCGCAACCACGAACGCCCGACCAGCCTGCGGAACGCCCAGCAGCGTCAGTCGCTCGGAGGAGTGCGCCGGATAGCCCAGCATGTAGACGAGATCGGACGACGGCGTCACAAACAGATAGTCCACACCCTGGCGAGCCATTTCCGCCTGCGCGCGCTCGAGTCGCTGCGCAAGTGCTGTGTTGATATCGCTCATCTACCCTGCCCTCTCCGAGCCAACCACCGATCCACAATTGCGATTCTAGCGCAGCAAACCGTGTGCAAGGCGGAATCGCCCACTGTGCTATTCTCGGGCCTGGACGTGCCGAGAGAGGAAGGGTCGCAGTGGGGACGATTCGCGTAATGGTTTCGACGCCGCTGGAAGCGGAACATGTCGAGCGCATTCGGCGTGAAGCGCCGGACGGCGTCGAGGTGCACTACGAGCCCGACCTCCTGCCTCCGACGCGCTACGTCGCCGACCACGATGGAGTCGACGACTTTCAGCACACACCCGAGCAAGCGACGCGCTGGGCCGAGTATCTGCGGGATGCTGATGTGCTGTTCGACTTCCCACGCGGTGGCAAACATCCGCATGAGTGGGCGCCAAACGTCCGCTGGATTCAGACAACAAGCGCCGGCGTCGGGCAGACAGTTGCCCGCCTGGGTATCAAGCCGGGCGAGATGTACATCACGACCGCGAGCGGCGTGCATGCGCGGCCGCTGACCGAGTTCGTGTTCATGGTGCTACTGATGGTCGTCAAGGAGTATGACCGGCTGCGCGATGACAAAGCCGCCAGGCGCTGGGTGCGCTTCTGCTCGGACGAGCTCTCCGGGAAGACGCTCGCCATCGTCGGCCCCGGCCGCATCGGCCGTGAAGTGGCCCGCATGGCGCGCTGCTTCGACATGAACGTTGTTGCGACGGCTCGCGATTGCCGACCCGAGCGCGCCGCCGAGATCGGCGTCGACCGCCTCTACGAGCGCAGCGAGATGCATACGATGCTGGCGAGCGCTGACGCCGTCGTCCTCTGCGCTCCGCACACGCCGGACACCGAGAACATCATGGATCACGCTGCGTTCGATGCGCTGCAACCCGGTGTCGTCTTCATCAACATCGGCCGCGGCCAGCTCGTCGACGAGGCTGCGCTGCTCGACAAGCTCACTGACGGCACGATCCGCTTTGCGGGACTGGATGTCTTCCGCACCGAACCACTCCCGGCTGACTCACCCTTCTGGGATCTGCCGAACGTGCTAATCAATCCACACTCCGCCAGCACATCGACACGCGAGAACGGCCGCATCGTCGACATCTTCCTCCACAACCTCCACTGCTATGCTGAGGGACGCTACGACGATATGCAGAATCTTCTCGATATCGAGCGCATGTACTAAGGAGCGTTGCAATGCCAGTTGATGCTGATCTGGTCAAGCGCATCTCTGATGCGGTCGATGCGCGACGCGACGAAACGGTCGCCCTGCTGCAATCCCTTGTGCGCGTCCCGTCAGTGACCAACTCCGAGGGCGAAGTCCAGAAGGTCGTCATGAATGCCTGCGGCGTCCGCGACCTGGCGGTCGATGCCTGGGAGGCGACGCCGGACGAGATCGCGGGCTACCACGATCACGTCGGCGAGCAGACCGTCTACGAGGGCCGCACCAACGTCGCCGCCGTCCGACGCGGCACCGGCGGCGGGCGCTCAATTCTGCTCAACGCCCACGTGGACACCGTCGAGAACGGCGACCCGGCGACGTGGACACAGGATCCGCTCGGAGCAGAGATCGTCGGAGATCTGCTCTACGGTCGCGGCTCGTGCGACATGAAAGGCGGTCTCACCAGCTACCTGGCAGCGTTTGACGCGCTCGACGCCCTAGGCATCCGCCTCGCTGGTGACGCAACAGTTCTCGCGACCGTCGGCGAAGAGGATGGCGGCGTCGGCGCGCTCTCAACGATCCTGCGCGGCTACAAGGCTGACGCCGTGCTCATCACCGAACCGACCCGACTGGCGCTGGTGACGGCGCAAGGCGGTTCGCTCGTCTTCCGCATGACGATCGTCGGCAAGTCGGCGCACGCTGCGGTGCGCGACGAAGGGGTGTCGGCCTTCGAAAAGTTCGTGCCGATCTTCCAGGATCTGCTGGCGTTCGAGGCTGAACGCAACGCTGCGATTGACCACCCACTCTACGCGCCGATCGCCAACAAGATCCCAATCAACATCGGCATCGTTCGCACTGGCGTCTGGGCCTCGACAGTGCCGGAATCGCTCGTCGCCGAGGGCCGTGTAGGTCTGGTCGCCGGTGAGGACGTGGACGAGTTCAAGGCGCAGGTCGTCGACCGGATCATGAAGGTCGCCAACGCCGACCCGTGGCTGCGCGAGCATCCGCCAATGATCGAATGGTTCGGCGGCCAGTTTGCTCCGGCCGAAACGTCGCCAGATAGCCCTATCGCCCAGAGCATCTCCGCCGCTCACGCCGCCGTGACCGGCACTCCACCACCAGTCGAGGGCGTTACCTACGGCGCGGACATGCGGCTGTTTACGCTCATCGGCGACATGCCCTGTGTGATGTACGGCGCGGGCGACGTGACCGTCGCACACCACGCCGATGAACACATCAGCATCACGGAGCTCCTGACCGCCACGAAGACCATCGCCTGCATGCTTGTCGATTGGTGCGGCGTCGCCGGAGAGTGAGCCGAACTGGACTGATCGCGATCGGAGGTTGAGGGCATTGGTGCGGTAGTCGAAACCGATGCCCAGTGCCGACGTGGTTAAGCAACTCAGGAGCATCAATCACGAAGACGCGGCAGTCACCCACGCCATCCTCCACGCCTTCATGGCCAATCTACCTCCGGTCGGCAGCTTTCCCTTTCGTCTGTCACTCTGAATGGGTGGTCAACGCCAAAGTGGCGAATCGTTTGGTACGACAGACTACTGCATGTACGTGAAGGATCCGTTCCCCATCAGTAAGCCTTCAACGTGGACGCACTGATGGTTCGCTCCGGATGCCATCGCTCGGGTGCCCGCTGGGTGATGGCAATCGAGTGATACATGGCAGGAGGGCGGGGGCTACCGTCAACTACAACGCGCTGCGATGAACTCCAGCCAGCCGGGGATGTCTTCGGGCAGCAGGCCGGGCGTGGCGCTGTCACCGGTGTTCGTCGAGAAGATGGTGAAGTAGCGGTCGGTAACGAAGACTGCCGGAAAGTCGGCTGGTGACAGCCCGTAACGCGCTGCGAGCGAGCCATCGGCATCGACCAGAGCCGGGAGTCCGTGCGTCTCCATACCCGGCGGGACGATCGCGACGATCTCACCGACTTCGCCGTGAGCAGCCGTACGCTGCTCGGCGGCTTCGCGCAGCCAGCGCTGTCCAGTATCATCGTCAGCCACGAATAGAATCGCGAGGTTGCGCCGCATGTAGAACGAGCGACGGAGTGACATGCGCTCGCCCTGCGGCGTCTCGCCGACGAGTTCCGGTGCTTGCTGCCCGCGAGTCGGAACTGCATATATGCGCTCTCGATGAGCGGTGTCGGATTGCGCCATCAGACATTCCCTTCTCCTACGCAGCGTTATGTCGCCAGAGACGCGCGTGTTCACTTACTGATCGACCAGCACGATGTCAGCCACCGTTGCCGCAGTGACTCGCACGATCTCGTCTGGCTTGATTTCCAGCAGCGAATCGACACGTCCGCCGCCACCGAAGACAACCGGCAACTTCGTAACGCCAGTATCGACAACAACAGTCAGCTGCGACGTATGTCCGACCGGCGGCGTCCCACCTGCGGGATAGCCGGTCTTTTCGAGCACAACGTCCGGTGCAGCCATCTTCAGGTGGCTCAACTTCGCAACTTCCGCCAACCGATGCCGATCGACGCGGCTCGCGCCAGTAACGATGGCCAGCACAACGCTGCCGTCCCGCGCGGCAAACAACAGCGACTTGATGATCTGTTGCGGCTCGACGCCGAGCGCAGCGGCGGCATCCGGAACGGTCGGCGTCGGGACACCCGGCTCAATCAGTTGCGCGTCAATCGCGCCAGCAGCGATCATCTGCTCCAGCCGTGACACTGCCCCTCCCTATCTCGCTGAGGAGCTGCTCTCGAAACCCCCGGACATAGGCGGCCCGGCGTTCCGCCTCAATGCGACCGGCTTCCGTCTGCATCATCTCCGGCAGTCTGAGCAGCTTGCGCTCGATGTGATCCAGAGCCCAGGTTCGGTCGTCCAGATCGCGGTCGTCGCCAGCAGGATCGGATGGGTGGTACAGGAAGCTGCGCATTTCGGCACCGGTCACCCACAGTCGAGCAATCCCGATAGCACCCAGCGCGTCGAGTCGGTCAGCGTCCTGAACGATGCGGGCTTCCGCAGTCTCTGGCATCAGCCCACCCGAAAACGAATGCACGAGCACCGCGTGGCACACGCCGTCGACTGTCTTCAGATCGACACCGAGGTTCGTCAGTATCGAACGCGCCTCCTCGGCTGAGCGGCGCGCTGCCTCGCCCGGCGCACCCTGCCCCTTCGGCAGCATGACAACATCATGCAGCCAGGCTGCCAGCTCGACAATCGTGCGATTGACGGGGCGGCCAGCCTGCTCCTCGGCGTCAGTTAAACGACGCGCGTTGATGACGACACGCGCCAGATGGGCAGCGTCGTGCGCGGCATCGTGAGATGCCGCGCGTTCCCGGGCTATGCGCGCTACTTCGTCAAGCAGCGATCTGTTCTGCGGTTCAGCCAATGGAGAGGATGCGCGCCTGCAGGACCGTGTTCGGCGTCTGGATCGACACCGTCTGCCCGACGCTGTGGCCGATGAGCGCCTTGCCGACCGGTGACTCGTTGGAGATACGTCCCTCAGCCGGGTTCGCCTCAACCGCGCCGACAATCGTGTACGTCTCTTCGTCGCCGTCAATCTCAATCGTGACGGTCGAGCCAAGCCGGACGAGGTGCGAATCGCCCGCAACCTCTTCGATAATCTGGACGCTCTTCAGCATCTGCTCAAGCTGCTTGATGCGCCCTTCGACGAGTCCGGCGTCGTGCCGCGCTGCGTGGTAGCCACCGTTCTCGCGCAGATCGCCCTCTTCGCGCGCAGCTGCGATGGCCCGGATGAGCTCTGGCCGCTTGACGTTAACCAGCTCTTCGTACTCTGCCTTGAGCTGTTCCAGCCCTTCGGGAGTAACCAATGTTCGTTCCTGCATATGCCCTCACAGATCGAAACACGCATGCAATCTTTTGGGTGCAATTAACCGCAGCGTTCGTGGACGCTTTGACCGCACCCTATCCAGGCTTAGCGCTGGAATCCTGAATTATACCCGCTTTCAGAATCGCACGCCTTCGCGGCGGGCAACGCGAAACCGCGCACTCTCGGTCTATACTCATTCGCAGGAAGCTGACCACGGGGCGGTTGAGAGGACGAGGGATTGTGAAATTTGCCACAACGATTGTCTACGCCAATGACCCGGACACCATCGCGAGGGTGCGACCGACGCACCGCGAGTATCTGACGGCTCTCAAGGAGCAGGGCAAGCTCTGGGCGTCTGGTCCATTTGAGGACGATTCGGGCGCGTTGATTATTTACGAAGCCGATGATCAGCAGGCCGCCGAGGCGCTGATCGAAAACGACCCGTTCAACAAGGCCGGCGTGTTCGAGTCGTACACCATGCGCCCCTGGCGGCAGGTATTTTAGATACCCAGGTTGAGGGAGGAGACAGGCGCAATGGCGCAGACAATGCTCGATAGCTATAAACTCGTGATCAACGGGGAAGATGTCGACGCCGCCGACGGCGCGACGTTCGACACGGTCTCACCAGCAAACAACGAGGCGATCGGTCGCATCGCCAAGGCTGGTGCTGAGGACGTCAACCGCGCCGTCGCCGCAGCCCGTAAGGCGTTCGACGACGGCCGCTGGTCGAAGATGACACCACTGGAGCGCTCGAACCGCATGCGGCGGATGGCGCAGATCATCCGCGATCGCGTCGATGAGCTTTCCCGCCTGGAGACGCTCAACTCCGGCAAGATCATCGTCGAAGCGCGCGCGGATGTGCTCAACTCGGCGACCTGCATTGACTATTACGCCAGTCTGACCGGCCAGACCTGGGGTGAGACGATCCCGATGAACGGCCCGCTGCTGGACTACACCGTCCGCGAGCCTATCGGCGTCTGCGCTCAGATCATCCCGTGGAACTTCCCGATGCTGATGGCAGCCTGGAAGATCGGCCCGGCGCTGGCAACCGGCAACACGATCATCCTCAAGCCAGCCAGCAACACGCCGATCACGGCGCTCATCCTCGGCCAGATCGCCCGCGAAGCCGGCATCCCGGATGGCGTTCTGAACGTCCTCTCCGGTCCCGGAGCTGAGATCGGCGCGGCGCTCTGCGAGCATCCCGATGTTGACAAGGTCGCCTTCACTGGCGAGACCGAGACTGGCCGCGGCATCCTGCGCCAGTCAGCCGGGACGATCAAGAAGGTCACGCTGGAGCTCGGCGGAAAGAGCCCCAACATCGTCTTCGCCGATGCCGACGTCGATGAGGCTGTCCGCGGCTCCCTGTTCGCCATCTTCACCAACGCCGGCCAGCGCTGCACGGCCCGTACGCGCCTCTTCCTCCACGAATCGATCCACGATGAGTTCCTGTCGGAGCTTGTCTCGCGCACGGCGCAAATTCGCGTCGGTGATCCGCTCGACTGGGAGACGCAGATGGGCCCGGTCGTCTCACGCGCTCAGTGCGACCGCATTCTGTCGTTCATCGACAAGGCCAAGGGCGAGGGCGCGAGCGTCGCGCACGGCGGCAAGCGCGTCGATGCCGCAGAGCTGGCGGCCGGCAACTTCGTCGCCCCGACCGTCTTCGCGCAGGTCCACAACGATATGACCATCGCGCAGGAAGAGGTCTTCGGCCCGGTCCTCTCGGTCATTCCGTTCAAGGAGGATTCGGAAGTCGTCGAGATGGCCAACAACACGATCTATGGTCTGGCCGCGACGATCTGGACGAACGATGTCAAGCGCGCCCACAACATGGCGGCAGCCATTCGTGCCGGCAATGTCTCGATCAACTATCCGACGGTCAATCCGCCGGAAGCGCCCTTCGGTGGCTACAAGCAGTCCGGCCTGGGCCGCGAGCTGTCGCGCCACGCGCTGGAGCTGTACACCGAGACGAAGAACGTCGTTGTCAACCTGAGCAACCAGCCGTTTGACTGGTACGGCCGCTGGCCGGAGAAGCCGAACTAGGCAACACGCAGCCGTAAAACGAGGGCCAGTGGCGATTGCGCCACCGGCCCTCGATCTGTCTCTTACAGCTCGGCAGGCGGGTCCATTGAAGAGCCGGTGATGTTCGCGGCCCGCGCATAGGCGTCGCGGAGGATATTGCACACAAGATCATCCGAACGGCCCGCGATCGGCACCGCGATCCACTCGCCGAACGAGCGCATGCCGCTGCCTTCGGGCACCCACTCGTACACATCCGCAGATTCCAGCAGGCTCAGGCGCAATTCCGGCGAAACCTTGACGACGATGCGGTCAGCATAGAAGAGCGCGAAGAGCGTGCCCGGAACGCAGAGTGCCGGGTTGCCAAAGACTCCTCGTCGTCGTGCCCACTCCAGGTCAGCGAGGCTCTCGAAAAAGCGATCCCGCAGCGCTTTCGCAGCAGGGTCAAACGCCATCGTCGATCGTCACAGTAAGCCCGTCGTACGCAAGCTCAACCCCATCGGGGAGTTGCGAGTTCGTTGCTGCGTGCGGGACATCGTGCGAGACGTGAGTGATATAGGCTCGCTTCGGACCGATCTCCGCGATTACGTCCAGTGCCTCAGGAATAGAGAGATGCACCGGATGCGGAGTCTGCCGCAGACCGTTGATCACCACCACCTCAGCGCCGCGCATGACGTCGAGCGATGAATCGGGGATCACTTTCGCGTCGGTCAGATAGACGAGCTTGCCGATCCGGAAGCCCATCACCGTCCAGCGTCCGTGGCTCACCGGAAATGGGCGGAACTCAGTACGCCCAATCACAAACTCGCCTTCGAATGCATGCAGATCAAGGTCAGGCTTGCCACCAAAAAACGGAAACGGGTTCTCGAACGCATACGCGAACCGCTCCCGTAGCAATGCGGCGGTAAACGTATCTGCGTAGGCCGACAACTGCGCCTGACTGAGGTAATTGAAACTGCGCAGGTCATCAAAGCCCGCTACGTGATCCGCGTGCGCGTGCGTGAAGACGACAGCGTCAATATGGCTAATGTCATTCGCCAGTGCCTGCAGCCGCAGCTCTGGCGTCGTATCGATCAGGATCGTCTGACCGTCGGCGCGGATGACGACTGACGAGCGCATGCGCTTATCGTGCGGATCGGTCGAGCGGCACACCGCGCACTGGCAGCCGATCACCGGGACGCCATTGCTGGTCCCGGTCCCAAGGAAGGTGATTTGCATCTCAGCGTACCGTCACTATCCCAGCAGTTGGCCCGTCTCGGCAACATGACGCATCCAGGGGCGCTCGCGGCCAATGGTCGTTGCGTCGCCGTGCCCGTTCAGCACCTTCACCTCGTCCGGCAGCTCTAGCAGGCGTCGGATGGTTTCGACCGTCTGCTCCTCGCTCGCGCCGGGAATGTCGGTCCGACCATAGCCGTTCGGAAACAGGGTGTCACCGCCAACAAGAATCCCGTTGTCTGCGAAGTACAACGAAATCTGACCGGGGCTGTGGCCGGGCGTGTGCAGGACGGTACATTGCCAATTGCCCAGCTCAAGCACGTCGCCATCGACAAGCTCACGATCCACCTGTGCCGGCGCAATTGGCACCGGCGAGTCACTCGGGTCATCAAGTCGCCAACGATCGAGCGCATGCACCGCCAGCGGAATGCCGTAGGCCGTGCGAATCGCCTCGGCGTCGCCAATGTGGTCCCAGTGCGTGTGCGTCAGAATCAGCATCACCGGTCGGGCGTTGAACTCGGTGAGTGCCTGGCCGATTGCGTCGAGCGATTCCGGTGGCGCGTCAACGATGAACGCGGTCTGCCCGGCTTGCTCAACGATGACCCACGCATTGGTCGCCAGCGGCCCCGCCGGCACCTGAATCGCCGTAAGCCCATCATTCTCCGTCAATGTCGCCTCCTGGTTGTTGCGGCTACCATCGACGATTCTACGCAGCGGCTCAAGCTCGTCGCGCGCTCAGATGTCGCGCCGCTTGAATATGACCGCCGAGGCAAGCACGAGGACTATGCAATAGACGACCGCGTAACGCACCGCAAATTCCGACGGTGGCGAGATCGTGCCGAACGGCGTTGGCCCGAGCGCGTACGCAACTGAACGCGGTTGGACGATATCGGACGCCAGCCGCCACATCGCATCACTCGGCAACGCGACGCTGGTGATAACGCCAATGCGCACCATCGTGTCATTGTCAAGCGCAGTGCCAACTTGCTCTACCAGCCCGCCAGTCAATGCCATGCCATAGAGCATCAGCGCAACGATCCCATTCGCCATCGTCGAGAAGATCGTCGAGCCGAGCATCGTCAGCGCCAGCAGGATCGCCGATACCAGCACCATCAGCAGCCAGCCCCGCAGGATGTTCGGCGGTGTGTAATCTCCGGCGAAGCGGGAAATGGCAACGACGCTCCCGACCATCAGCGCCAGGTAGATCGTGATCATCGACAGGAAGCCCAGGTACTTTCCGGCGATGATCTCCCAGCGCGAGAGTGGCTTCGGCAGGATCGCCTGCAGCACGCCAGACTCGATCTCGCCCGAGATCGTGCCAACCGCCGCGAAGATCGTCATCACACCAGCGAGGAAGTTGACCGTGTACAGACCCATTAGCACCATTGCACTGGCCTGCGCCTCGTAGGGCAGCAGGTCGTCCGAGCGCCCGAGGCGCTCCTCGCGGAAGCGAATCAGATCGTCACGGAGTACCTGGAAGCCGAAGAAATAGAGCGCGAGAAAGACGAGGCTCAGGAGCATGACGGCGAGGATTACCTTGCGGCGGAATGCCTCGTCAACGGTCAACCGCGCGATCAGCAGTGTCCTCATGACGGGTCCCGCTCACCCGATGTATCGACGACCTGAATGAACAGATCCTCAAGTGTCTGCTGGTGCGGCGTCACGCCGTAGACCGGCACACCGAGCGCGACAAGCGCGTCGACAATCCGCGCAATCGTCTCATCATCGCGAACTTCGGTCGAAACCACCGTGATGTGCCTGACGCATTCAATGCCTCGAATCGTCGCCGAGGATGCGATCGCCCGCTCAACGTCCTCATCGTAGCGGCCCAGCCGCAGATCGACGACGATCTCGCGGCCCAACAACGCCTGCATCGGTCCGGTCGCGGCGACCCGACCACGATTGATAATCGCCACGCGATCGCAGACCGACTCGACCTCGGACAGCAGGTGCGAGTTCAGGAAGACGGTTCGCCCCTCATCGCGCAGTGTCTGGATGATGCGCCGCACGTCGATTCTCCCAATAGGATCGAGCGCCGATGTCGGCTCGTCGAGGAACACGACCAGCGGATCGGGCAGCAGCGCCTGCGCCAGGCCGATACGCTGCTTCATGCCCTTGGAGTACGAATCGAGGCGCTGGTCGCGGCGGCTGAACATGCCAACCTGCTCCAGCACCTCGGGAATGCGAGTACGTCGCTCGGCCACGCCCATGCCGTACAGCCGTGCGTGCAAGTCCAGCAGCTCTGCACCGCTGAGCCATTCGTGGAAGTGGAACATCTCGGGCAGAAAGCCGATTCGTTTGCGCGCCTCCCGGTCACCGAGGGGCCTCCCAAGCAGTTGCGCCGACCCCGAGGACGGCCGCGTCAGGCCCATCAGCATCTTGATCGACGTTGTCTTTCCCGCTCCGTTCGGCCCGAGAAACCCAAACACTTCACCAGCAAACACGCGGATCGTCAGGTCATCAACCGCGACGACCCGACCGAACCGCTTGTGCAGATGCTGCGTCTCAATGGCTGCGGGATGGCTGGCTGGTTCCGGGTCGGCGAAACCACCGTGAACATCTGTGCCTGGCTCGTGCGCCTTGACCATTTCACCTGAACCTGACGATTCGCCGGACCGATCGATTCCTCAGTCGGTCCGGCGATTTCTGGACTAGTCGCTCTGTACTCGTCGGACGGTTGATCTATGAGCCAGACAGCGACTTGGCCGTTGCCATGATCTGATCCGCCGACACCTGCCCGAAGACTGCGTAGAGGGTTCCGCCATCCTCCCAGAGGACACCGTTGCCTTCTTCAGCCTTGATCAGCAGGCCCGGGTTGCCATCGACCTTCACGCTCTCGCTGGTCGCGTCCTCAGGAATCGGCACGATCAGCGTCGATTCCCAGTCATCGACTGCGCGCAGCTGCGACACGAGATCGCTCGGCAGACCAGGGAAGCGCAGGATGTCCTCGCGAAGCTGATCCATGTTGAACTCGCTCGGAATATCGAGCTCCGGGCTGACCATCTGGCCAACGACCAGATTCTCACCAGCCGCATCCTGATAGCGCAGGACAGCAGCCGACGGCACATCGACCGAGAACTTCAACGTTGGCGAGGTCACCGAGTCGAACGCATAGATCGGCAGGCCGATCTGCGTAATGATCTCGCGCGCCTTGTCGACGTTCAGCGTATAGGATGCCGAGCCGGCCTCGGTGACATACGCCTGTGGCGCGCTATCGAAGCCAGACGGCAGCGACTGCGGGACGCGCAGGCCGTCGTACTGCGCTGCAGCCTGCTCCTCAGTCAGTGCGGTCGGCAGATGATCGCCGTCGAACTGGAACGTCGTCTCAAACGTACCGAGTCCTGCCAGCTCATCGTGGACAGCCGGGCTTTGCGCCGCAGCCGACATCATCTGGAACATGGCGGTCTGATCCGGCTGCTCGAAGTTCATCGGGATCGTGATCGCAGCGAACTTCTGCACCCGGAACTGGTTCAGAAAGTCATCCGCGACGGTTCGCATTGGCGACAGCGCCACCACGAGTAGCAACACCACGGCAGTTGCCATGGCTGCGATAGCCCGACCTTGCGGTCGGTTCCAGATACCGCTCATCCATTCTCCTCCTCGTCGAAGTAATGACGGCTCCGATGCCGCCAAAAGCGACGCTTGCAGTCGCTGATAGGCGTGCTGAGTTTCAACACGCGGTGACATCGCCTCCAATGTATCGAGTGATGCCGAAACGCCACTCGCCACCCGCGAGAGTTGCACAAGGCGGGCGGCGCAGGTAGCGCAGGCATCAACATGCATGCGCACTTCCGGCGTGCTCTGATGATCGAGAAGCGCTCTGAGCTCGCCATCAGACGGGCACTGGCGCGCATACGTCGTATGTCGGCTCATCCTTCACCTCCCGGCGTGTCGTAATCGGCCCCGGCCTTCTCGCGGAACGCACGCTCCGCGCGCGCCAGGAGTGTGCCGACTGAGCCGGGTCTGACCCCGAGGGCATCGGCGACCTCGGCATAGGACAGACCCGCAGAGCGCAGCACCAGCACTGCGCGTTGGCGTTCCGGCAGTTGCGCCAGCACCTGCCGGACATGGTGCGCTTCATCGCGCTCCGCCACGATCGACAATGGATCGTCCTCGACCTGACGCGCCTCGGCGCGCCCGGCCAGGCGGCTCAGCCAGTTGGCTCTACGGCGGCGGGATCGAACAGCGTTGAACGCCGCATTCGTCCCAACACGCAGGAGCCAGGCGCGGACATTTGCTGACGGTGTTGCCTGAATCGGTCGCTCGTAGAACCGCAGAAACGTCTCCTGCGCCAATTCCTCGGCCTCTGCGGCATCTCCGACAATGCGGGAGATGACGGCAAACACCTGTGGGTAATAGCGGGCGAACAGCGCCTCGAAAGCGCGATCATCGCCATCGCGCGTCGCTGCCAACAGGGCCAGGTCGCTCTGCTCGGTCAGCGTCGCGTGTATCGTCATTGCGGTCACCTGGGCAGCCGGCCTCTCGTCGTCGGGCGTCATCACTGCTCCCGCTATAGATTCAACACCGCACTGACCTGATATGTGACAATGCACTACGGCAGGGATTGGGAACGAGTTGGAGGTTGTCGCGTGTCGAGCCTGACCCCGCCGGAAGGCGATCCGGTAGAGGACCTGGTGGACTTCCTCGCCCCCTATATTGCGCCGATTATCGAGCGCATCAACGTTGATGAGTTCACAACGGTCGAATTCATCGAGGCTATGCAGCTCGATGGCCCAACCGCCGCAGCATACGAAGAATCAATCCGCCTCTGGCCGGAGAATAACCCCGACATGGCCAAGATGGTCATCCACGGCCAGGTCATCCCCCAGCTCCTGCGCGCCAGCAAGCTCGTCGAGTGGAACGGCTATGCCTACGGCGAAGACGACCAGTGGGCCGTCCCCGCCTGGTGGCGCAAGATCGGGTCCTGAACTCATACGTCAGGAATATAGCGTCCACGTAATCATTCCGTACGGACAGGACCCGGCCTGTCCTCGCCGTGAGGCGACTCTCCCGCCATTGTGGCGAAGAGCTTAACGCGGCAGCCACTCCCGCAGCCTGTCATTTCGAGGCCGCAGCCGAGAAATCTCCCCCCTCTCGATACAGCCGAACGAAGCCGCGTCCCTGTCCCCTTCTCTGTCATTCTGAACGCAGCGAAGGATCCGTTCCTCCCCGTCCGACTAAATCAAACGCATGGGAGATCTTTCGCTGTGGCTCAAGATATGACAGAGAAAATGAGATGCTGCCATTCAGACAGTCTGACGCTGACAGCCCCCTGAACGCAGTGAAGGACCCGCTGCTCCCCGTTCGACTGCCGCAAACGAGTGGGAGATTTCTCGCGTGCGCGCTCGAAATGTCAGGCTGCGGGAGTGGCTGTCGCTCTCAACTATTCACCACTTTGGCGTGGCGGGCGCCTCACGACGAGGACAGCGCGAGCGCTATCCCTGCGAACGCAGAGTCGACCGCTGGCTCACTTCGCCGGCACGGCCACGCGGCTGGCTTCGGCGAGGACGATGCGCTCGCGGTCGAGGGCGTGGACAGTGACGCGGTTGCTGTGGAACGTGCTCTGTCCTCCGACGTCCGCCAGGGCGTCCGATGTCAGCGAGTTGACGTTGTGCCCGTCAACATTGCGCATGGGCCACTGCCCCTTTGGCGACACGACAACGCCCTGCGGCACGTCCTCGGTCACGATTGCGCGGAGTTGCACTTGCCCACGAGCGTTCGCTACCAGCACGTACTCGCCGTGTGAGATACCGCGGTTGGCTGCGTCGATCGGATTGATCTCCAGCGACGGCTGGCCTTCCTTGCGCATCAGGACTGGCACGTTCGCCATGCTCGAAGACGTGTAATGGTGCGCTGCGCCAGAGAGCAGCACGAGCTCGTCGTCGCGAATTGGCTCGGCGAACTCGGACGGCGGGGCGTAATCGGGCAGGCTATCAACGCCGAACTCGGTGAAGGCCTCGCTCAACAGCTCGACCTTGCCGGACGGCGTCGGAAAGACGCCATCTGCAAACGGCACCCAGCCTGGCTCGATCCGCGCATATGGGATCGGCCCTTCGGCCTTCAACCGTTCCAGCGTGACCCCTTCAAGCAGTGGGTTATAAGCGCGAGTCGCGGTCAGAATTTCGTCGATGACCGCGTCTGCGTCCTGCTTCAGCCACGGCTCGTCGTAGCCCATGCCGGCCGCCAGAGCCTGCATCACGTCCCAGTTCGAACGTGCTTCGGCCAGCGGCTCAATGGCGCGTTCGTTGTACTGCAGGAAGTGGTGACCGTAGCCCTTGTGCAGATCGACCTGCTCGAGCTGCGACGTCGCGGGCAGGACGATGTCGGCGTACTTGGCCGTATCGGTCATGAAGATGTCGTGGACAACGGTGAACAGGTCCTCGCGGAGCAGGCCCTCGACGATCCTGTTCGAGTTCGGCGTCGATGCCGCCGGATTGGCGTTGAACACATACAGCGCGCGAACGGGTGGATCGGTCACTTCGCCGCACAGCGCTTCGCCGAGTCGATTCATGTTCACCCAGCGTGGCGTCGGCGGGCACTCCGAGGCATGGCCGGTCGCCTCGTCGTCCCAGGAGACGTAGCCGCTGGTGCTGTAGAAGATACCGCCGCCCAGCTTGCCGATATTTCCGGTGATGGCAGGAAGGCTCAGCAGCGCGCGAACGGTTTGGCCGCCATTGCCGTGACGCTGGATGCCGTCGGCGAACTTCAGCAGCGCGGGCTTCGTCGTGCCGTATTCGCGGGCCAGCGACTCAATCACCTCAGCGCTCAGGCCGGTGATTGCCGAAACGCGCTCGACCGGGTAATCGGCGGCACGCTCACGCAGCTCGCGCCAGCCGATCGAGTGCGCTTCCAGCCACTCCGCGTCGTGCATGCCTTCAGCGAAGATGATGTTCATCATGCCCAGCGCCAGCGCCGCATCCGTGGCCGGCTTCGGCTGAATGTGCAGGTCGGCCGAGCGGGCCGTGGTCGTGCGGCGTGGATCGATGACGATCACGCGGGTGCCACCGCGCTGCGCTTGTCGCAGGAACGGCATGAAGTGCGGGCTCGTGCTGACCGGATTGTGGCCCCAGATAATGACGAGCTTTGAGTGGACAATGTCCTGCATCGGCGGTGCCCACTTCGCACCGATCGTCGCCGCGACAGCAGCCGACGCTGCCGCATCGCAGATCGAGCGAACCAGTCCGCAGGCCCCCATGCGATTGAACAGCCGCGTAGCCGTCACCCCATTCTGGACAAGCCCGAGTGTCCCGCTATAGGAATATGGAAGGATCGCGCCCGCACCGTCGGTGTCGATGATCCCCTGCCAGCGTGAGGTGATCTCGGCAATCGCTTCATCCCAACTGATGCGCTCCCAGTTTCCTTCGCCCTTCGCGCCAGTTCGGCGCAGCGGGTGCTTCAGGCGGTCCGGATGGTACACGCGATCGAGATACGGACGCACTTTGGCGCACAGCCAGCCCTGCGTGATCGGGTGTGACGTGTCAGCCCCGAAGCCGACGGCGACGCCATCACGCACTTCCGTCCACGTCGTACACGTATCCGGGCAGTCGTGAGGGCACGCACCACGCACAAAGATCGACTCGTTAGCTGTCATGAAGCGTCCTTCCGGGGATTGCGGGCGATTGCGCTTATAGCGCGATCTTCCTAGTGTACGCCGATGCCGCATCTGGTCAATCGGTTACACTGTCGTCATCGGGAAAACCGGCTGGGGAGGGATGCAACACCATGGCACAAGTTCGAGAGACCGCCGATCACGCACTGGCAGCATCGTTTCAGCAGACACGCTCGCGCGTCTTCGCGCGCGGAGGCATGGTTGCGACTGCGCACCCGCTAGCGAGCGCCGCTGGCGTCGACGCCCTGCGCAAGGGCGGCAACGCAATGGACGCCATCATTGCCGCCGCAGCGACGACCGCTGTCGTCATCCCGGCCATGTGCGGTGTCGGTGGCGATGCCTTCTTCATCTATGGCCAGAGCGATGGCACGATGACCGCTGTCAACGGCTCCGGCATCGCGCCGCGCGCCCTCTCACGCGAGTACTTCACCTCGCGCGGCCACACGCAGATGCCGTTCTTCGGACCCCTGTCGATGGGCGTGCCGGGTGCGATCGAGACCTGGTTCATTGCGATTGAGAAGTTCTGCAAGCTGTCAGCGCAGGAGCTCTTCGCCCACGCCATCCACTACGCAGAGAACGGCTTCCCGCTGTCGGTGACCGGTGCGCGCACGATCGCCGCGTCAGCTGAGGAGCTGGCCAAGTATCCCGACTCGGCCCGCATCTACCTGGATAACGGCGCTGCCCCGCAGCCGGGCTGGATTCTGCGCAACCCGGAGTTGGCCGAATCGCTGCGCATCATTGCCGACGGCGGCCCGGACGCGTTCTATCGCGGCGACCTCGGACGTCGCGTCGCGGACGCGATCCGCGCGATGGGCGGCGAATTGACTGCGGACGACCTCGCCGACCACGAGAACGATGTCTACGAACCGATTGCCACTGACTACCGCGGCTACACCGTCTATCAGACGACACTGCCAACGCAGGGACATCTGCTGCTCGAAGAGCTCAACATTATCGAGAACGCCGATCTGGCGGGCATGGGCCACAACAGCGCCGACGCAATCCACCTGATGACGGAAGCCAAGAAGCGCGCCTTCGCCGACCGCAACGCCTATTCGCACGATCCGCGCTTCGGTCCGGTGCCGCTGGAGACGATGATCTCCAAGCCCTTCGCCGCCGAGCGCTTCGCGACGATCGACATGCGGCAGGCGACCAACACGGTTGAGCCGGGCGCGATCCCGGAGACGATGGGCGACACAACCTATCTCTGCGCGGCAGACGCCGACGGCAACATGGTTTCGTTCATTCAATCGCACTCGGCCGGGTTCGGCAGCCATGTCGTCGCTGGCGACACCGGCATTTTGTTGAATAATCGCGTCGGTCGCGGCTTCAGCCTCGTCGAGGGCCACCCGAACGTCATCGAGGGCGGCAAGCGCACGATGCACACGTTGAACTGCTACGCCATCGCCCGCGACGGCCAGGTCCTCTATGTCGGCGGCACACCGGGCGGTGACCAGCAGCCGCAGTGGAACATGCAGGCCGTGACGAACGTCATCGACTACGGCATGGATGTCCAACAAGCGGTCGAAGCGCCGCGCTGGCAGTCGTTCCCCGGCACCGACCCGATCAACATCGACAACCCGTTCGAGCTACGTGTCGAGTCGCGGATCGACGAATCCGTCATCGACGAGCTACGCAACCGTGGGCACGTCGTCCGTGAGCTCGGACCGTACGCAGCCGGAGGCGCGGCGCTCCTGATCTATCGCGATCCGGAGAGCGGCGTCCTCGAAGGTGGCGCGGACCCACGCACCGAAGGCATCGCGCTCGGCCTCTAGACCGGCAGGGTAACCTGCGGCGCGCAAAGTGCTTATCATCGTTGATGTTGACGCTGGGGTACCATTCAGCGGTTAGCCGTCGTGCGTTGTGATGGTCGCGACGGCGGCCCGGCGCGCGGGCCGGACACTGACTGGGACACGTTGCGATGAGCATGGTGGGGCTCAGCGTGGCGCTGGAGGATAAACACGATGCATCTCGAGCAAGTCGAAGGACCAGAGTCGCTGAAGGGGCTCAGTGTCGCTGAGCTGGAGACGCTGGCACGGCAGATTCGCGACGAGATCTACGAAGTAACCAGCAAGAACGGCGGCCACTTCGCGTCAAATCTCGGCGCGACCGACCTCATTCTTGCCCTACATTATGTCTTCGATTCGCCGACTGACCACATCGTCTTCGACGTCGGGCACCAGGCGTACCCGCACAAGCTGGTCACTGGCCGCTACGAGCGCTTCCCAACGATCCGCACCGAAGGCGGCCTCTCTGGCTTCCTGCAGCGCGAGGAGAGCGAGCACGACGCGTTCGGCGCGGGCCACGCCAGCACCAGCGTCTCAGCTGCGCTCGGCATGGCCGCTGCCCACCACCTGACCGGACAACCGGGCCGTGCAATCGCCGTCATCGGCGACGGCGCGCTCACCGGCGGCATGGCGTACGAAGCGCTCAACAACGCCGGCAGCCTGGGCTTGCCGGTCATCGTCGTCCTGAACGACAACGAGATGAGCATCGCCCCCAACGTCGGCGCAATCCCGAAGTATCTGAATCGCGTCCGCACCGACGAGCGCTACAACCGGGCCAAGGACGAGTTCGAGCGCCTGATGGATCGCTTGCCGCGCGGCGAGCTCTTCGTCGAGCTTGGCAAGCGCATGAAGGACTCCTTCAAGGAGTTCATCTATCACACGATGATCTGGGAAGAGCTCGGTTTCACCTACATCGGGCCGGTCGATGGGCACAACATCGGCGACCTGATCGAGGCGTTCGAGCAGGCGCGCCAGCACGACGAGCCGGTCTTCGTCCACTGCGTGACGGCCAAGGGCAAGGGTTTTGATTTCGCCGAAAGCGACCCGTTCAAGCACCACGCCGCCAAGGTCGCAACTCCCGGAAACGCCCCGCCGCAGCCACCGAAGTACCAGGACGTCTTTGGTGACACACTGACCCATCTCGCCGAGGACAACGAGCGCATCGTCGCCATCACCGCCGCCATGCCGGACGGCACCGGCCTGCTGCCGTTCGCAGCCGCCCACGCCGAGCGCTTCTTCGATGTCGGCATCGCCGAGCAGCACGCCGTCACTTTCGCGGCCGGATTGGCGACGCACGGCATGCGCCCTGTCGTCGCGATCTACTCGACGTTCCTTCAGCGCGCCTACGACCAGATCGTTCACGATGTCTGCATCCAGAACCTGCCGGTCGTCTTCGCGATGGACCGTGCCGGTCTGGTTGGCGACGACGGTCGCACACACCACGGTATATTCGACATCCCCTATCTCCGCTGCCTGCCGAACATGGTCGTCATGGCGCCGAAGGACGAGGCCGAGCTGCGTCATATGCTGCGTACCGCCGTCGATTACGAGGGCGGGCCGATTGCACTGCGCTACCCGCGCGGGTCAGGCACCGGCGTTTCCATCGCCAACGAGCCGCACGCGTTGCCGATCGGGCGCGGAGAGATCATCCGCGACGGTTCCGACGTCGCGCTGATTGCCTACGGCACCACCGCGCTGACCGCCGAACGCGCTGCCGACGCGCTCGCCGAAGCAGGCATCTCCGCCGCGGTCATCAACGCGCGCTTCGTCAAGCCGCTGGACGAGGAGCTCATCCTCAAGTTCGCACGCAAGACCGGCGCGCTCGTGACGATCGAAGAGGGCGCAGCGATGGGCGGTTTCGGCTCCGCCGTACTGGAGTTGCTGTCACGCGAAGGCTTCGAGATCCCGACGCACGTCATCGGCATCCCCGACCAGTTCTTCGACCACGCGTCGCAATCTGCCCTGCGCAATTACGCTGGCCTGGCGTTGGATGACGTTGTCGCCGCCGCGACGGATGTCGCCGGCCGCCGCGTCAGCGTCGAAGCCAACGTCGCTCGCACGTGACCGATCTGCTCCCGATCCTGACGAAGTGGTGCAACGATCTGGCGCTGCCGCTCGACGACGCTACGGCAGCGCGCCTCGCCAGCTACCTCGACATCTTGCTGGAAACAAATCAGGTCATGAACCTGACCCGCATCACCGACCCGGACGATGCGCAGATCAAGCTGCTGGCCGACTCGCTCGACCTGCTTCGATTCATCCCCGATGACGCACACTCAGTGATCGACATCGGGTCGGGCGGCGGCGTGCCGGGCATGCCGATTGCCATCGCCCGACCCGACCTCTTCGTCACGCTGGTTGATGCGACGGCCAAGAAGGTGCGCTTCCTCGACGAGGCCGCACATCAGTTGGAGATGACAAACGTCGAAGCCATTCAGGCGCGCGCCGAAGAGCTGGGCCGCAACCCCAAGCGGCGCGAGCGTTTCGCCGTCGCCACAGCTCGGGCAGTCGCCCGCTTGGCCACGCTCGCCGAACTGACGCTGCCGTTCGTTCGGCTCGGCGGTGTCGCGATTCTTCCGAAGGGGAGTGCAGCCGACGAGGAGCTTGCTGAGGCAGCGTACGCGATCGGCATGCTCGGCGGCCGAGCCCGCGGCGTGATCCAATCGAATGTCGCGGGCACCCGCATCGTCGTCATCGACAAGGTGCGGGCAACACCGGCGCAGTTCCCGCGCCGCACCGGCATGCCCAATTCGCGTCCCTTGCTCAGCGACTCGCCCGCTAGCCCAGGTTCCAGTACTCCGACTGGCGCTGCTTGACGGCATCGAGCGTCGCGCGCGCATCCAGCCCGACAGTCGTCGTCTGCGGCCAGGACGGCGGACGCTCGGGTGCGATCGGCTCTTCCAGCTGGGTGCGCTGTTCGGCCATTGTCTCAATGATCGCGAGCGTGCAGTACGGCGCGTAGTTCTCCGAATATCCGCCCTCCTGCGCCGCGACGAGGCGACCCTCGCAGCATTCCTCAGCCAGATCGATCATCACCTGCGTCATCGCCCGGTAACCATCGGTCGTCACTGACATGCGCCCGAGCGGATCGGACGCCGAAGCATCCTGACCGGCGGATACGATGATGAGTTGCGGCGCAAACTGCCGCGCGATCGGCAGGACGATCTCCTCCATCGAGGCCATGTACGCGGCGTTGCCAGAGCCAGCCGGTAGCGGCACATTGACCGTCCTGCCGACGCCATCACCCTCACCGACCTGATCGATAAGACCCCAGCCGGCCGGATACAGCTCGTTCTGATGGAACGAGAAGAAGAGCACGCTCGGATCGTCATAGAAGATCGACTGGGTGCCGTTGCCATCGTGCACATCCCAGTCGAGGATCATGACCCGCTCGATACCGTACTTCTGCTGGGCGTGGCGCGCGGCAACTGCCACGTTGTTGAAGATGCAGAAGCCCATGCCCATATCGGCGACCGCATGGTGGCCGGGCGGACGCACCAGCGCGTAGACGCGCTTCGGAGAGTCGGTCATGACGGCATCGACGGCAGCCATGACGCCGCCGGCTGCCAGACGCGCAATCTCGTAAGAGCCGCGACCGACTGGTGCGCCCTTGCCGGCGTCGCCCTTGCCGGCGGCGTCGGCGGCCTTCACGCGCTCCAGCAGCTCGGGCGTGTGGCAGGCCAGAATCGCGTCCTCGGAAGCCGTGTACGGCGCGACCGGGACGAGATCTTCGGACAGCCCGCTCAGGTCGACCAGGTGCATCGTCCGATCCACCAGCCGCGGATTGGACGGATGATCAACCGGCTCAACGAACGGGAGCGACCCTCCCGACGGCAGCCGAAACGGATTCGTGTTGTGCTGCAAGTAGCGATGGCTGAAAACCAGCCCCGCTTTGCGCTCGTTCGTCACCTCAACCCCTCCCGAACGTGGGCCTACATCCCCCGGCCGTCGACCGCCGTCACCTCGCACTGCTCCTCGACCTCGCCCGAGTCGCAGTCGTAGATGTTGCGCTTCTGGCGGCGCAGATCGACGCCGAGCACGTGCAGCGAGTAGCTTGGCTCGTCGCCGACAGTCTCAATGCTGTGGATGTCGTTCGGCGGCAGGAGCGGGTAGACCGCGCCGCGACCGAGAACGGTGTCCTCGATGAGCTTCAGTTTGGCGTGGTGCGGGTCGCTGCCATCATCGACGCGCTCGTAGCGCTTGGTGTGCTGCTGTCCGCCGCAAGTGCCGATCAGGCCCCAGGTCACGTGATCGTGAACCGGCGTCGGCATGCCGGGCGCGAATTCGACGACGTAAATCTGGAGCGCGTCGTCCGGCTCCCGGTGGTAGATATATCGCGGGCGCTCGTTCTCCGGCTCGGCGCGATACTTCTCGTCGAACAGGGCGTCGTCCCAGAGCACCTGCTCGACCAGTGGCTGAAGCTCCCTGACGACGCGCTCGCGGTCGTCGCCCGACTCCCCGAGGATGCGCTTGGCATCCTCCACAAACGTCTCGATGCCATACTGCGCTGCCTGCGCCATCACGCCCTCCCTCGCTTCACAATGCCGGACGCTTCAATGTCGGCTAGTGTACGGGGAGGTGGGCAGCGGTCAAGCCCGCCGGAATGCCCTATCCGACAACACCGACGCGCCTGGCTTCGGATTCGAGGCGATCCCGCAGGCCATCTTCTGCCGCTTCCGGCGTCAGGCCGGTGCCGACAACGGTCCAGGCCGGATACTGCACGTCGTCGTGCTCACTGCGTACCGAGCCATACGCGAACCACTCACCGGACGGCGCTTTGCCGACGGTGTACTCGGCGAGGAGTCCTGACGTCCGAACCACACGAATCTCTTGAGACATCTCACCCCCCAAAATCCCCGCGCATTCAGCGGCCCATCAGCACGCTTTGTGAACCCGCTCACTATCATAAACGAATATCGTGATAATGGGGCGTTCTTGACAAACTACTCAGGGGCTGACTAAGCGATTGAACCAGGTCGGCGAACACTTCTGCGGTCTGGTTTCGTGAATGAAGGGGGGATTGCATACGACCGACCAGGTGGTCACCATCTTGGTGCGCGCCTCTCGGTTGGGTTGGCGGTTACAGAAGGTGATGCGTTTCGAGATAACGCCATGCGTACTCACCGCCCGGGATTCTGAACGGGCGTATGCAATACGCCCCTACATTTACAGATTGCGAAGGGCCAAACGTTCCGTACCGCTGCGTGCGAGCGATCAGGGTTTGAGGACAGATTCGGCGATGGCGGTCAGGATCGGCAGTGGCTCCCCGCCCTGGCCGAAGTAGACAAAGACGACCGGGCCTTCGCGGACGTAGATCGACGCTGTCGCCGTGCCTTCGGCGGTCGGTTGGGTGACGGCCACCGCCTCGTCGCCGAGCTGCGGTGCTTCGGCCTCGGCCGCTCCCTGTGTCGTTGCCAGAATCTTCAGCCAGTTAATCGCTTCGCCAGCCTGCTCGGGACTGCCGTACTCGTTGATCGTCGTCAGAATGGTTGTCGGCAACCCACCCGCATTGTCATCCCGCGAGAACGCGCGGAAGACGTGGCGCTTGAATCCCCAGGAATTCAGGCGTTGCAGGTGCGCGGCTGGGTCGCTATAGGCATTGGCCAACTCCTGCGCAGTTCGCGACCCCTGCTCGGCAATGATGTAACCTGCACCGCCGTTGGGCAGATCCTCCGGCGTCGGGAGCAGCGGCTCCAGCTCACTGATCGCAGTCGGTGATGCGTTCGCTGTTGGTGAGGCGGGAGCGGTTGTCGGGCTCAGCGTCGGCGACGCCTCGGGTGTCACAGTCGGGCTGGCGGTCGCTGTCGCAGTTGCGGTGGGTGGCAGTGGCGTTTCGGTCGGTACCACAGTGGGTGTGCTGGTCGGATCGGCATCATCGCGCGACTCCGGGCCGGAGCACGCTGCGAGGGCCACAAGTAGCGCTGCAATTGCGGCAAAGAACGTCAATCGCCATGTCAGGCCATTGATCCGAGCCATCATGTCACTCCCTCCAGTTGGGACTGACGCGATTGTACAAGGCTGGTCATCGCAATGATGTCCACCTCGCTGCGGCTACAATGGCGAGGAAGACGCCGGATTGTCGTACGGCGCATTCGCTTGGCAATGGGAGGAAGAACGATGCCGACCGCTATCGACCATGTCATCATCCTGGCAGAGGATCTCGATACTGCGATGCAGCAATACACGGATCTCGGCTTCACCGTGATCCCGGGTGGCAAGCACGCGCGCTTCACGCATAACGCGCTCGTTACCTTCCAGGACGGCAGCTATCTGGAGCTGATCGCGTTCTACGAAGCACCAGACGCGAGCAAGAACGAGGGACACCGCTGGTTCAAGCACGTTGGCAAGGGTGGCGGCCTGATTGACTTCGCCGTCGGAACGCCCGATGTGACCGCCGTCGTCAAGGAGACGACCGAGCGCGGCCTGCACTATGACGGCCCGCATCCTGGCCAGCGCGCACGACCGGACGGCGAGCAGCTTCGCTGGCAGAGCGCCATGGTCGGCGGCACTGACAGCACCGCGCTCCCGTTCGTGATCGAGGACATCACCGATCGCGGTTTGCGCGTCCCTGCCGATGGCAGCACGCATGCAAACGGCGTTCGCGGAATCGCCAAGCTCGTCGTCGCCGCAGAGGATCTCGACGCTGCGGTCCGCGATTTCCAGGCGCTGCTCGGCGTTGATGCGCCGGACACGCAGGCTGACGGTAGCGCGACATTCTCGGTCGGCCCACACACGGTTGAAGTCGTAGCAGCGACCACCGGCAGCGGCACCGGACCGGTCGAGCTGCAGCTGATCGCCGACGAGGCGAAGTCGATCGATCCGGCGTCGGCCAGCAATGCGAACCTGACCTTCGTGACAACGTAGGCACGTCCAGTAGCTTTCCTCGGGCGTACCGTACAATGACGGCACCTGCCCTGGTCAATGTATGTCGCCCGAGGAGGGCCTTTCTAATGCTGAAACGAGACGCAGCGCGCCGCGCGACGCATGACGCGATCAACGACGCACGCGCCAGGATCATCGAACTGTCCCAAACACTGCACGCCGGGCCAAGCAACGATTCCGCGCTCGACCTCATCGAGAAGGTCCTGGGCGACGCCGGATTTACGACCGACCGCGACATCGCCGGGATCGGAGGAACACTTCGCGCCGTCCGCGAGCATCGTGACAGAGAGGCCGAACGCAAGGGTCTGCGTCACGGCCACACGGCCTACCTGGCCGACCTGCCCAACGATCCAGCTGACTGGGCGAATCGCGGCAGCAATGCTGCGGTAGCCGCAACGCTGACCGCCGCTATCGGCCTCGCTGCCGCGCTGGAGCAGCGCCACGAGCACGGCATTGTCACCTTCATCATCGGACCAGGCGGCTGGAAGGCGGCCGCAGCAGCCGCCGGACTCATCGAGCCGTTCGACTCGGCGCTCGGTGTGCATACCGCCGCGGCTGGTGACGGCTACGCCTACACCATAAGCGAGACAGGCGACCGCCTCGGGTCACTCGTCGCGACACTGACGTTCAGCGGCGACAATGGTGGCGTCGCAGCGCGCGATCTCGTCGCGCACATATCTTCCCTGCAGGATGACCTGGTCGATCATCGTTCGATTGCTGTCACAGTGTCGGACGAAACGATGGTCAGCCTCGATGTCCAGGGTCCCTCGCGCTCAGCCCTGATCGAGACCTCGGTCGCCCTGCAGGATCGCGCCGAGAAAGTCGCGGCATCCCACGGCGCGACCGTTGAGGTGGACCTCGGGCAGACCATCGACGACATGATCGTCAATCGCATCCTCTCGCGGCGGGTCAAGACCTATGGCGATACGTTCAAGCTGCCTATGGATCGCATTCGCAAGACAGAGCCGGCCGCGCCCGACTCCTGGGGCAACGTCTCCTACATCACTCCGTCGGTCGATGTCGCGCTGCGAGTGACCGAGCAGCCGGCTGAGCCCGGCAGCGCGGCGTTCGGAGCGTTGACCAACACCAGCGAGGCGCACGATCAGGCGCTGCTACTCGGCGAATGCCTGGCGATGACCGGCATCGATGTGCTGCGCGACGCAACCTATCGGGCTACGGCCGACGACCAGCTGGTGAAGGCATTGCAGGAACGCGGGATCAACCGCGCGCACCGCCGCTGGCTCGGGATTCATCGCGTCCAGCCCGGCGGCAAGAAGCCAAAGCGCAAAGGCGGCCCAACCGTAACCGACTTCCGCATGGTGCGCGGCCCCGGCCTGCCACCACCACCGATGCCCGCAGACGACGATGATGAAGACGAGGACGAATCTTGACATCAGGCGCTCTCGCGCCATAAAGTGACCGGAACAATTCAGAGACATCGGCACTGACGGAGAAGAGTAGCCGTTGTCCCTGCCACAGCGAGCCGCGGACGGTGCGAGGCGGCGGTACAGGGAAACAGCGAAGACACTCCCGAGCTGGTGCAGCGAGCAGGCAACGCCTTCAGCTACACCCGGTGAAGCCACCGTTATCTGGCCCGAGCACTGCTGCGATGCGGCGCTCGAAAAGGTGTCCGGCGTGAGTCGGGCACGAAGAAAGGTGGCACCACGGTCGCGCCCCCGTCCTTTCGACGGGGGCGCGTGTGTTTGGTGTGACCGACACGCGCGACGAATGAGGATTCGCTATTCGCGCGACGGTCGCCCAGCGTTTGGAGGTGCCACATGCCTCAGCCTCAGTTCCACTCGACCGCGCCCAGCACACGGGCGCACCAGCCACGGACACTGGCAGCCAGCCTGGCGACGATGATCGACCAGCAGGTGACGATCTCCGGCTGGCTGATGACCCGCCGCGATCTCGGCGCTGTGTCGTTCCTCGTCGTGCGCGACCGCAGCGGGACAGCCCAGGTCGTCGTTGAATCTGAGGAGCTGCGCGAAAAGCTGGCCGGGTTACAGGTCGAGAGCGTCGTCGCGATCCACGGTCGCGTCGTCGCCGAGCCGCGTGCGCGTGGCGGTGCCGAGCTTCACGCGCACGACATCGACATCCTGGCGCAGGTATCCGAGCCGCTACCGTTCGAGATCAACCGCAAGACGCTGGCACCATCGCTCGACATCTGGCTGGATCGCGCGCCGCTGGCGCTGCGCCACGAATCGAAGCGCGCTGCGCTGGAGATCACGGCGGCGCTCGTCGATGGCTACCGCTCGGCCCTGAGGCAGCGCGGCTTCGTCGAGATCTTCACGCCCAAGATCGTCGGCTCGGCGACCGAGGGCGGCGCGAACGTCTTCCCGGTGGCCTACTTTGGTCGCGACGCGTATCTGGCCCAGTCCCCGCAACTCTACAAGCAGATCATGGTCGGCGTGCACGAGCGAGTCTTCGAGGTCGGCCCGGTCTTCCGCGCTGAACCACACGCAACGACGCGCCACCTGAACGAGTACATCTCGCTCGACCTGGAGATGGGATTCATTCAGGACCACCGCGATGTCATGGCGCTCATCGCCGAGCTGCTCCGCGAGATGCTCGCGGCGATCGGGGAGCGAGCCGGGGCTGCGCTGGAAACGCTCGGCGTCACGCTCCCAGCCGTCGGCGACATTCCGATCGTCGGATTCAGCGAGGCCCAGGAGATCATCCTGCGTGAGTTCGGCGAAGATGCGCGCGGTGAGCCGGACCTCGCGCCGCAGCACGAGCGCTGGCTGGGTGAGTGGGCGCGGCGCGAGCACAACAGCGAGTGGATCTTCGTCGAGGGCTACCCAACCGCCAAGCGCCCGTTCTACACGATGCCAAACCCGGAAGCTCCGGCAGCGTCAAACTCCTTCGACCTGCTCTTTCGTGGGCTGGAGCTCATCACTGGCGGACAACGCGAGCACCGCTACAACCGGCTGGTAGAAACAATGGAAGCGCGCCAGATCGATCCCGCGCCGTTCGTCGGCTATCTCGATGCGTTCCGTTTCGGCATGCCGCCGGAAGGTGGCTGCGCGATCGGGCTTGAACGATTCGTCGCCCAGCTCGTCGGCGCAGCGAACGTCCGCGAAATCACTGCGTTTCCACGCGACATCAACCGCCTGACGCCATAATCGACGACCGGCGGGGCTGGATATCGTCCGGCCCCGCCCTCTGCTA
>JBDHWD010000026.1:0-34856 GCA_039810005.1 Thermomicrobiales bacterium
GGCCGGACGACGGACAGATCGTCGACGACAAGGAGTATTATCTGCTGGACGCCGGCCTCAGCATTGAGAATCTGCTGCTGCAGGCGTTCGCGATGGGGCTGTTCGCGCACCCGATCGGCGGATTCGATGAGGTCACCGTCCGCTCCGCGCTCGGCATCCCGGACGACGTTCGCGTGCTGGCGCTGGTTGGCGTTGGCCATCCGGGCCGCTTCGAGGATCTCGACGAGCGCAGCCAGCAGCGCGAGCTCCGCGAGCGCACACGCCTGTCGCGTGATGAAGTCCGCGCCTGGGAGGGCTGGGAGTGGTAGGTGGATAATGCATCAATCGACGTCGGCACCCGGGTCGGCTCGTCGCCCTGAAGGATGGACCACACCGTGAGCGCGGATGACGAAACGCAGGAGCAGATTACGCGTCTGGATCGACTTGGCGAGCGACCAGTGCGTCCCGAGCTGGCGTCGAAGCCGGACCCATCGCCGGACATCGTGACGTTCGATCGCGTGCGCGACGACCCGGAAGTCGCGGCGCTCATCGAACGCGCAAATGAGAATCTGGCAGTGCTGGGCTACACCGAGCATGGCGTCCGCCACGTAACGCTCGTTTCGCGCATTGCGCGCAACGTCCTGCGCTATCTGGAATTCGATGAGGAGCATCAGGAGCTGGCAGCGATTGCTGGCTATCTGCACGACATTGGCAACGTCATCAGCCGCTACGATCACGCCCTGACCGGCGCGATGCTGGCGCGCGATCTCCTGACCCGCATGGGGATGCCGCCCGCCGATGTGGCGATCATCATGGGCGCGATCGGGAGCCATGGCGACGATGGCGGGCGGCTCGGCGAGGCGGTCCATCCGGTCGGCGCGGCACTCATTCTGGCCGATAAGTCGGACGTGCATCGCTCGCGAGTACGCAATCCGGATCCCAACACGTTCGATCAGCACGACCGCGTCAACTACGCCGCCGAGTGGTCGTTCCTGCGCGTTGATGAGCTAGGCAAGACGATCACGCTGGAGCTCACGATCGATACGACGGTCGCGCAGGTGATGCACTACTTTGAGATCTTCCTGCCTCGTATGTTGATGAGCCGTCGGGCAGCGGAATTCCTGGGCTGCGAATTTCACATCACGGTAAACGGGGTCACGCTCCTCTAGACGGGCGTGGCGATGTCCGGTATTTCTCGGTTGTCGTTGTGAGTTGGAACTGGAGAGTAACATGCCGATCGTTGTTGGCGCAGTAGCACCGCATGGTTTCCCGATCATCCCTGAGCTGAGCGAAGACGCCGAAGGCGGTCTGACGACGCGGGCTTCGATGCAGCAGATGCAGCAGGTGTTTGCCGAGGCCAAGCCGGATGTCGTCGTCATCGCGACGCCGCATGGCTTCCGCGTCAACGGCTTTATCTCCATCGCCGACTGCGCACGAGGAGCCGGCACGCTGTCCCTCAACGGGCGTAGCGTTGAGATGAACGTGCCGTTCGATCTGACCCTGGCTGACGCTATCTTCGAGCGTGCGCAAGGGGCGGGTATTCCGATTGCTCAGGTTGGCTACGGTGGCTCAAATCGGAACCAGAGCATCATGCCGATGGACTGGGGCACGATGGTGCCGCTCTGGTTTGCCGGGCAAGATCGTAATCAGGTCGGCAAGGGCCATGTTCTCGCGGCCCTCTTCGATGGTCTGCCGGACGACCAGCCGCCAGCGGCGGTCATTGTCCAACCGTCGCGGCGACTGCCAAAGGAGATCAACATCGAGTTCGGCAAAGTGGTTGCCGAGGCCGCGCAGGCCGACGAGCGCCGAATCGCCTTCATCGCCTCCTGTGACTGGGCGCACCGTCACGATGCGAACCATCCGAACGGCTTCCATCCCGACGCCCGGCGCGTTGATGAGGCCGTCGCACAGGCGATTCGGGACGACGATATCCTCAGTCTGCTGAACCTGTCCGACGAGATGATCTCCAACGCCGCCATCGATGGGCTCTGGCAGCTGCTGATGCTCGAAGGCGTCAAGCAGGTCGTCCCGATGCAGGGCACATTCCTGTCCTACGAAGCCCCGACGTACTACGGGATGATGGTTGCGACGTATGCGGTGAAGTAGCTCGTCTTGGTGAGTGCCGCTGGGATACGAGCGTGAAGAAAAGTTCAGCCTGCACAAGTCTAAGGGCGCGCTCAAAGGAGGAAGCGGAGTCGCACTCTGCTGCAAGTCAGATGTGCCTAACGTTCATTACGTTAAAGCTGCGGTTTGCGACATGCGAGAACTTTCTGGGCGAGGCTGTGCTGCTTGAAGATGGGCCAGCGGATGACGTGATCACAGGCTTGCGAAGCTGGCCGGGCCAGGCCGGTAAGTTCCAAAAACGGTATCGTTGGCCTGCGTGTACAACTTCAGTCAGGTAGCTACTTCAGACAAACCAGGGCATCTTCGAAAAACTAACTGCTCATGGCCGCGATAGAGACACATTATCAGCACATCGTCCTTGACGATCAGGGTGTTCCTCATATTTCCGGTACGACCATGAAGGTTGCTGAGCTGGTAGTCGCTCAAATGGCCTACGGCTGGAGCCCGGATGAGTTGGCTTTTCAGTTTCCGTACCTGAGCCTGGGGCAGATTCACTCTGCGCTGGCGTACTACTGGGATCACAAGGCCGACATTGACGAGCAGATCAGGCGGGACGATGCGCGTGTTAAGCAGTTGAGGCAATCGCTGCCGGAGCCTCCGGTTGTGAGCAAGCTTCGCGGACTGCGTAACGCCTGATGCCCGTTGGTCTGTACATGGACCACCATGTGCCTCGAGTAGTGACAGCGTCGTTGCGGGCTCGTGGCGTCGATGTTCTTACGGCAGCAGACGACGGAACGGCTGAGCTGGACGATCCCGCGCTGCTTGATCGCGCATCGAGCCTTGGTCGGACTCTCGTCTCATGCGATGTAGACCTTCTCGCTGAAGCAGCACGGCCTCAGCGAGCCGGGATCGCGTTTGGCGGGGTCGTCTACGCTCGTCAGCGGATCGTTTCGATCGCTGTCTGCGTCGATGATCTGGAACTGATTGCCGCAACAGCTGATCCATCTGACCTGCGGGATCGCGTGCTCTTCCTGCCCTTGTAACGCGATCCCGTTCAGCTGGTCCGCTTATCCTCGATTTGCCTCGCGCGATTCGGCCTGCTTCTTGGCGCGGGCGCGTTCGTGCTCGTGGAGCAGGCGCTTGCGCAGGCGGTAGGCCTTTGGCGTAACCTCCAGGAGCTCATCGTCGGCGAGGAAGTCCAGCGCCTGCTCGAGCGAGAGGATGACCGGCGGCGTCAGGCGGATGTTGGCGTCGGCGCTGGCGGCGCGCATGTTCGTGAGCTTCTTGCCCTTGCAGACGTTGACGGCCAGGTCGTTGCCACGGGCGTGCTGCCCGACGATCTGCCCTTCGTAGACCTCTTCACCGGGGGTGATGAACGTCATCCCGCGCTCCTGGGCGGCGGCGATGCCGTAGGAGAGCGCTGTGCCGGCCTCCCAGGCGACGAGCGCGCCGGTGCGAGTGGATGAGATTGCGCCATGCCACGGCTCAAAGCCGATCAGCCGTGAGGACATCGAACCATTGCCCTTGGTGCGGGTCAGGAACTCGTTGCGCAAGCCGATGAGACCGCGGGTCGGGATCTCGAACTCCAGCCGGACGTTGCCGCGACCATCGTTGAGCATGTCGGTCATGCGCGCTTTGCGTGCGCCGACCAGCTCAGTGACAGCGCCGACGAACTCCTCGGTCGTGTCGATGACGAGCTGCTCGATCGGCTCCATGAGGGTGCCGTCGATTTCGCGGGTGATGACTTCGGGTCGCGAGACCTGAAACTCGTAGCCCTCGCGACGCATGGTCTCGATCAGGATCGACAGGTGCAGCTCGCCGCGACCGGAGACGGAGAAGACATCTGGCACATCGGTCGGCTCAACGCGCAGGGCGACGTTCGTCTCCAGCTCGCGCCGCAACCGTTCGCCCAGCTGGCGCGATGTCTGGTAGTCGCCCTCGCGACCGGCAAACGGCGAGGTGTTGACACCGAAGGTGAGGCGCAGCGTTGGCTCGTCGATCTGAATGCCCGGCAGTGGCTCCGGTGCGGCTGGGTCGGCCAGTGTCGCGCTGACATGGGCCGACGGGAAGCCGGTGAGTGCAACGATGTCACCCGCCTGGGCCTCGGCGATCTCGACGCGAGCCAGCCCCTCGTGCGTTGCCAACCAGGTCACCTTCTGGCGATCTTCTTCGCCCTCCGTGCCCAGCTGGACGAGGGTGTCGCCCGCATGCAGACGACCACGTCGGACACGACCAATCGCGATCCGCCCGCGGTGCGGGTTGTAATCGAGCGAAGCGACCTGTAGCTGCAGCGGTCCATCGATATCAACGACCGGCGCTGGGATGTAATCGACGATCGTATCGAAGAGCGGTGTCAGGTCGGGCGCCAGATCATCTGGCGCATGGCCGGCGCGGCCCTGCTTGGCGATGGCGTAGAGGACCGGGAAATCGAGCTGCTCGGCATCGATCGCCAGGTCGAGGAAGAGATCCTGGGTTCGCGAGATGACGACATCCGGCTGGGCGAACGGGCGATCGACCTTGTTGATCACGACGATCGGTCGCAGACCGAGGCCGAGCGCCTGCTGCAGCACGGTGCGGGTCTGGGGCATCGGCCCCTCAACGGCATCGACGATCAGCAGGCAGCCATCGGCCATGTTCAGGACGCGCTCCACCTCGCCGCCGAAGTCGGCGTGGCCGGGCGTGTCGATCACATTGATCTTCACATCGCGCCAGTGAATCGCCGTGTTCTTCGCCAGAATGGTGATGCCGCGTTCGCGCTCCAGGTCGTTGGCGTCCATGATCAGCTCGCCGGCGGCGTCCGGGTCGCGGAAGATATGGGTTTGCTTGAGCAGCCCATCGACGAGGGTCGTCTTGCCGTGATCGACGTGGGCAATGATCGCGATGTTGCGCAGATCGGAGCGCACATGCGTCGGGCTGGAAGGTTGCGCGGAAGTCGTCGGTGAGGTCATCGGCAGGAAGGTCCCCGTTCGGTGGCCGGTGCTGGCACCGGCTGCTGGTCTATGTTCGCGATCCGCGTGGACGGCGACCGTTGATTGTATCGTTTTCTGGGGTATTCATGCCGAAACAGGCTGACATGGAGGCCAGATGAGCAGCATTCCACCGACCGCGCATATCCGTATCGCTCGGCCGTCGCGCGATCTCGCGGCCGCCGAGACGTTCTATGTCGATGGGCTGGGCATGCGTGTGCTCTACCGTACGGAGAGTGTTGCCGGTGATCCCGATCACGCGCACGATCTGCTGATGGTTGGCTGGCCCGAAGCCGGCTGGCACCTGGAATTGGTCCGTGACCCGGTTGCTCCGGTCGAGCCGCAGCCGACGGTGGAGGATCTGCTGGTGGTCTATCTTGATGGCCCGGTCGATGAGGAGGTCGTCGCTCGCCTGGAGCGCTCTGGCGGTCGCCGCGTCGCGTCGCACAATCCGTACTGGGATCGCTACGGTGTCACGATTGAAGATGGGGATGGCTATCGATTCGTGCTTTGTGAGCGCCGATGGAGCAACGCTGACTGGGCGTGAGGCAAGACACCGCCCCCGTGAAGCTCACGGGGGCGGTGCGTGACAGGTGAGGCCGATCTGTGGCTAGCGACCTGGACAGCGCCCTGGGCCGATGTAGCCGAAGTTGTATCGGTAGAGCGTTGATGCGAGGCTGGTGAACTGCTGACGTTGGGCAGCGCTCATCGCCGCCACATCTGCCGGCGAGTAGGTCTCGAAGAGATCCTTAGCGGCGTACATCGCGTCAACCACTTCCCACGGTGCCGTCGAACCGCGCAGGAGGTTGAGCTCGGCGGCGATGTACTGCTGAGCCAGAACGTAGTAGTCGCGATCTGACGAGCGCGGCGTGATCAGCAGCACCGTTCGATACGTGTATGGGCTGAGGAAGAACGGTGTCGCAGAGCCACTCGGCTCGATCTTGTACCAGGTCGGATCCGCGCCGCGCTTGCTGCCCACCACCGAGTTCTGCAGCCAGTAAGACGAGACCTGGGTGCAGCACGGCGGGATGCAATGCACCGTTACCGTGACAGCCTGGGAATCCGAATCGACGGTCGCGGTGTCGTTCGTCGTGACTGAGGCCGAGTTATCGACCGTGAGTTGATAGCAGGCCGGATAGGGGCCGATCTCGCGGTCATAGCCGAACCCGAAGTGGGCGGTCGTGTCGGTGGCCGTCATGCACGGGGAGCCGAGGCTCCCTTCGTAACTGTCGGCGATGGTAACGCACTCATCGGTGATGGTGTTCGGCGCGCCGAACGTGACCGGCGCGGTGGCCTGGATCTGGTAGCCATTGCGGGACATCGTCGCCGTGTTTGTGCGGTTGGTGCCATCGGGCAATGCCCGCGAATACGGACACGTTGCGGCGCTGTTGCTCTGCACCGTGAGTGTGTTCCCGCTCAGGTTGCAGTCCGCATCGGCGCTGATTGTGGCGGTCAGGCCGCCGGAGATGACGTCGGTCAGAGACACGGTTAGCGCGTTGGTGGTAGAGGGATTGGTGACCGTGATGATGCCGGACACGTTCCAGTTGCTGTCGATAGCTGTCCCATCGACATTCACTGCGTAGTTCACAGTGGCCGGTTCCCAGAAGTCGAGCCACAGGTCTGGCTGGTCAACACTCTTGTCGATCGACCAGTTCCATGAACGCGAGAACGTCGTGGCTGCCGTCTTGGAGATACCCGGCACGGCGATGGTCTTCGTCTCCTGGATGATCTGGTCCTCATCATCGACCATCGGCTCATTGTCGATCAGCGCGTAGTCGTAGCACGAGTAGACGCCCGGAGCCGCATCTGCTGCGACTGAGATGGTCTCGGTGAAGACAGCAGGCTGGCCGTTCACGATTGGCTGCGAGGTCGGCGAGAACGAGGTGCTGATCGGTGCGGCGCAGGTGCTGGCCATCGAGACGCTCGTCCCGAGGCTCTGCAGTCCGGAGAGGATCAGCGCCGACACCTGGTCAGGCGTGGCAGAACCGAGAAATGAGCCACCAGTTCCGGTGGCGATAGACGTTGCCTGGCCCTCCGCGTCCAGCCCGTCTGCGTACCCGCTATCGACATTGATCGCAAGCACCTTGATGCCGGCAGCGACGAGCGCGTTAATCGCGTCCGTCTGGGAATGTCCATTGCTGGGATCGTGGCTGCTCGCGTCTCCGAACCAGACGATGATGCTTGATGCTGGAGCGCCGCGGAACCCTGCGATCCCCGGTTGTGCCAGTTGCCAGAGGGCGTTGATTGGGTCTTCGGGTGTGTCACCGCCGCCCCCGGCTGCCCACGTGCTGATCGCGGTCTGCACGTTGGCAACGGTGGCAGTGATCGTCTGGTTCACCTGAAAGACAGGGGCCTCGGTTACGTCCTTGTATTGCGCAGCGCCGAATTGTGAGTCGGGCTGGGCAGCGAGGACAGTGTTCATAATCGAGGTTGCGTTCGTCGCGACATTGCTGATTGCATCCACCATGCTACCGGTTGTATCGGACAGAAACATGATGTCCAGCGCTGTTGGGGATGCAACCTCGGGGAGGTGGACAGTCTTGGTGATTGTTGTTGATTCGCCGGGGAAGAGCGTTGTGGAGACGCTGGCAGGATCAAGGCTCGGCTCGCTCTGCGCCAGCGCGCCCGTGGTGCTGATCGCCAGGAGAACGAGGAGAGTGATGCCCAGTGGCACGACCCCGGGGCGCGTTCGACGAGTTCTCGCAGGCATTGGTGACTTCCTCTCAACTGTCGTCCGCAGCGCGTGGCAATACGATTGATGGAAAAGCGCCGGGGAGTCTGGCTACCTCCTTTCGTTCGAGGGGCTGGGGTGGTGGCAAGTTCAGCGGCATGCGCTTACACGATTTGCGCGAACACGCAGCCTGCAGGGGGCGGGTTGCGTAGTTTGCATGCGTCGCTAATACGGTACGATGATCTCAGGATACGGAAGTTTGCGTAATCAGCAACATTCGCAAGTGATACATGACGGAATTGTCATGATGGGGACAGGAAGTTGCGGTCTGCGCAGGTGGATCAGGAAGCGCGGGATGCGCCGCGGCGTTTTGCGACGGCGATGATATAGGCGCGCGGGATGCGCACCGAACCGTCCGCCTGCACGTAGCGACTGAGGAGCGCGATTGCGTCGTTGTGCAGCGCCATCTGTTGCGTGGCATCCAGCCGCTGGAAGACGTACATAGTCGGCCCAAGCGCCCGATAGAACAGGAAGTCGCAGGCATCGGCCAGTGATGGTGCGATCCACGGCACATCACCATCATGAATAACCAGATCATCGGACCACGGGCCGAGTATGTCCCGGAGATGGACGATGTCTGACCAGTCGAAGACGCTATCGCTGCCGGGTGGCGGTGACGGCGTATATGGCGCAGTAATCGTCATGAGGTGGCAGTTCGGAGCCTCGTTCAGCCAGGCGGTGAAGGCAAGCGTGCCACCGGGGCGCAATACACGGCAGAGCTGTTGACCAACGACCGCGTGGCGGGGGGCGAAGATCGAGCCGAAGGACGAGATGACCGTATCGAACGTGCCATCGGGGTAGGGCAGGTCCTCAATGTCGGCCAGGTCAAACTGGATGGCGCTGAGGTTCTGCTGTGCTGCCTGCTCCCGCGCTACCTCCAGTAGCTCGCCCGCAAAATCGACACCGGTGATCTGCGCTCCGCGTTGCGCAGCGGCTATCGCGGCGATGCCGGTGCCGGTCGCCGCGTCGAGGACCTGCGTTCCCGGAGTGATACCGGCCACGTCGATCAGCCGCTCGACCGCCGGGCGCAGCGTTTCGGCCATCTCGATGTACCCCGCACCCGGCAGATTCCAGGCGCGGCGCATCGATTGCTTGACGCGTGCGACTCTCTCCGCGTGGATGCGGGATGTCTCGTCTGCCATCTGGCGCTCACGATCATTCGGTCGATTGGGCTGCGCGGCGATCGCTGCCGTCGATCCGCAATCAGGCGAGGATGAGCGGTTCGACGTGATGTGGCAGTGCGTCGCGGGCGATCAGCGTCTGGTCAATCTGCGCGAGATGCTCGGCGTCATGCTCAATCAGGAAGCGCACGAGATCGGTGACCGTGACGGTGCGGTTGTCGACATCGTTGCCTGCGCGCTTCCAGCCATCGCTCGGAAGCTCACGCAGCAGCGAGAGGGTGCTCTGGCGCAGCCGACGATACTGGCTCATCACCGAGAACACAGAGATCTCGGTGTTGTCTGTCGTCGTCACTGGTGGCGGCAGCTGGCGCAGGTCGGGATAGTCGTAGTTGGCGATCGCGAACAGCTTTGGATAGATCCGTGCTTCGGTGTCGCGCAGATGAGCAACGATCTGGCGCACCGACCACTCGCCACGCGCCGGGGCGCGGTCGACACGTGACATATCACGCTGGGGTGTGATCCTCTTCGACAGGTAATTGAGCATCTGTGTCAGTTGGATCGTTAGCTGCTCTCGCTCTTCCATTTCAGCAGGTCCCCCATCCTCGCCCATGCCACCGACGTTTGCTGGCTCTCATTGTAGACCGTCGCGCCGATTTGTGTCCGGCAAGCCCAGCCGCTCAGTCCTCGCTATCGCCGAGGACCTTGCGAAGCTGCTGCCGGTGGGAGGCGTCATGCTGGATGGCGTCGTTGATGTACCAGCGGATAGTCTGTTCGCCGTGCTCCTCATGGTAGCCACGACGTTCGAGCTGCTCCGGCGTGAGTGCTTCGAGGATCGTGACGAAGTGCTGGCGGATGGCGTCGAACTCATCGAGTACCGCTCGCGCATTCTGTGACGCGTAATCGCGCTCGATCGGCCAGAGCGTTTCGTCGACTGCCGGGATGTAGGGATCGTCTTCGCTGAGAATGCGCTGGACGCGCTCTTCAGCAAGAGAATCCGCGTCGCGCAAGTGACAGAAGATTTCCACGGGACCCCAGCCGCCACCGGCTGCGGCGCGCTGGAGCTCAAGGTCGTCGCAGCCTTCAATCAGTTCGAGAAGCTCGCCGGGAAACGCGCGCATCTGCGCAAGAAGGTGCGCGATCGACTCGGTCATGGCTCGCTCTCGCCCGGTAGCGGCCAGCCGGTTGTCGACGTCTCCCACTGCGCGGAGCCATCGAGGTGCAGGGCGGTGTCAACTGCCGCGCGGGCCAGTGCCAGCGTCGCATCGAGCAGCGGTGTCTCGACGTCGGGCTGCTGCAGCGCGACCGGAATCTCTGTGCATGCCGCCAGCAGGACGTCCGCTCCGCGCTCGGTGAGATGCTGCGATGCCTCGACCAGCAGCGCCGTCGCGTCGGAGATCGCTCGTCCAGCCTTGACGGATCGGATTGCCGTCATCACGCAGCGCTCCTGGACATCGTCATCCGAGACGATGACGTCGATGCCGCGCTGCTGCAGGGCGCGCTGATACATCTCGGATGCGATCGTCCCGCTGGTTGCCAGCAGTCCGACGACCTGCGCATCGGGCCACGTCTCCCGGATCTCATCGGCAGCCGCGTCGATCATGCTCAGGATCGGCGGCTCGATGTGGGGCTGGATGTCGTCCAGGAAGGCGTGGGCGGTGTTGCAAGGGATGACGATGAAGTCGGCACCCAGCGCGTCGAGCGCACGCGCGCCACGAACGAGCCACGGCACTGGATCCTCACCGCCGTGCAGCAGCGCATCGGTGCGATCCGGCACGCGCGGATCAGCGTAGATGACGACCGGGATGTGCTCCTGATCGCGTTCTGCCGGCGTCAGCTCAATGATCTTCTGATACAGGTCAGCGGTCGCCAGCGGCCCCATTCCACCCAGAATGCCGACGACGGCGCGACGATGCGGCTCGAAGGCATCGATCAGCGGATCGAAGTCGGTGTCTGTTGTCGTCGCGAAGCCCGCGACAGCCGGCTGCCATTCTGGCCGTGGGCCGCTGTATGGCTCCGCCTGCAGGCCGGACCAGCGCCGGAGCGGGGCCAGCCAGTCCAGGCGATCCGGTACGACATCGATCGCAACCTCGGTATAGCGCTGGCCATGAATTTGATAGGCGCGCGCTTCGGGGTCGTCGTGCTGAAACGAAGCGATGATCATCAGCGCGTCGGGCCAGTTGGCTTCGAGCACATCGGTCGAAGATGGCACGGGTGGTGAAGTCGGATGCGAATGAAAGATCGCGCCAAGCCACCAGCCGTGGGCCTCCATGTCAGAGACGGCTTCCAGCACCTCGGCGTCGTCCATCCGGTATCGCGTTGGCGAGTGGAGGATGTTGGTGCCGGGATAGATGCGCACCGGCGTATCGCCATCGAACGCGATCAGACCGCAGCCCTCGTTGGGGCGCGTGCGGTCGAGGTGGTCGATGACGGCGTCGAACAGACGCTCCGGAATACGCAGTGTCATGTCGCTCGCCGCAGATGTCGCATCAGGCTCATGTGCCGGGGCAGCCTTCGATTGTGGTGGACGACCCGCTGGATGCATGCCGGACCTGGCTCCTGAGGATGACGATCCCGCTACGCCCATCTTCGCCGTCCCGGTTTCCCGCTCGCGTCGTCCAGGCGCAGTCATGAAAGTATAGCAAGCACGATCCTCATCGCATTCCCGAAGTTCCTGTCATGGAGCGCACCCCTGCTCCAGTATCGCGCGCGCGTCGGCATCACTATTGACCTGTTGGAGGTCGCCGCGCTGGATGGCCATTGGGTGGAAGGGCGGTGCGGCCTGGATGTCGGGCTGGGCGAGGTGGAGTGTGTAGCAGCCGGCGAAGATCTGTTGGCTGCCGTCAGTCTGGGAGACGTGCAGGATGACCGGCACGCCGTAGTACCGGTTCCCGGCCGCTGCGCCGGTGTTCACGTCGCCGGTCGTTAGCTCGACCTGATCGGTATCGGCGTAGCCGGCCGAGAATTGGTCGAACGGAGCGAGATCGTTCGATTCCTCCCAGTACGAGTAGGCACGTGCGTACTGCTTCGAGTTGATCGCGTTGTAGAGGGATTCGAGGACGGCAACCGGCGTGCTACGGTCATCCAGGTAGTCGGGCTGTGCATTGTCCACGTCACCCGAGCCGCTGGGGATGGGCGTGAGTGTCGCGGTTGGCTCGCTGGTTGTGGTCGATGTCGGTTCGGGCGGTGTTGTGGCAGTCGATGCGTCGGCAACGGTCGGCTCGACTACCGCCGTTGTCTCAGTGGCTGCGGGTTCGGTCGGAGGGGCGGTCGTCGCTGTGGAATCCGACGAACTGCCGCAGGCGGCCAGCAGTAAGATGAACAAGGCTGTAATGATGGAGTGTGGCCGTAAGGTCATCGCGCTATAGTCTCCTTCCACACCCGGCAAAGAAACTCTCTGTCGGAACGTGATCTCTGTTGTAGTGACGATCCGAACGCCGGAATGGTTCCCGCCGCGGATCCGAGATGTGACGGTGACCGTGAAGAAGCCAGCGTCAATCGACATCCAGTGCCTCGACCATCTGGTCCTGACCGTTGCCGACATCGAGGGAACGATCGCGTTCTACCGCGACGTGCTGGGCATGACGTCGATCGTGTTCGGCGAGGGTCGCCGGGCGCTGGCCTTTGGTCGGCAGAAGATCAACCTGCACGAGGCGGGCCGCGAACTATTGCCGCACGCGATCACGCCGCTGCCCGGATCGGCCGACCTGTGCTTTATCGTTGGCTCGTCGCTTGCCGCGACGATTGACCATCTGCGTGAACTGGGGGTTGAGATTGAGCAAGGGCCGGTGGTGAAGACCGGAGCGCTCGGCCCGATCACCTCGCTCTATATCCGTGATCCAGACGGCAATCTCATTGAGCTCAGTGTCTATTCGACAAACGACGATCGAGGAGGGGACTGAATGACCGATCGAACAACTGCTCCCTATGGTAGCTGGAAATCGCCAATCACGGCTGACCTGATTGCCAGCGGCTCGATCCGCCTGAGCGAGGTGACGCTGCGTGGCGACGATGTCTACTGGCTGGAGTCGCGCCCGACGGAGGGCGGTCGATACGTGGTCGTCCGGCGTGATGGCCAGGGCCAGATCGCGGACGTGACGCCGGAGGACACGAACGCCCGCACGCGCGTGCACGAGTACGGCGGCGCGTCGTACGCGGTTGTTGATGGCATGGTGCTGTTTAGCAACTTCGCCGATCAACGACTGTATCGGCAAGATCGCGGCGACGATCCGATTGCCATTTCGCCCGACCCGAATGTGCCGTCTGGACTGCGCTATGCCGCGATGCAGGTGTCTCCGGATCGCCGCCGCATCGTCTGCATCCGCGAGCGCCACACGGACGAGGGCGAGGTCCATAACGAGGTCGTCTCAATGGCTGCCGACGGCTCCGGCGAGCCGATCGTGCTGGCGAGTGGCCGGGATTTCTATGCTTTCCCGCGCATCAGCCCGGATGGGCAACAGGTCGCCTGGGTTGAGTGGGACCACCCGAACATGCCGTGGGATGACACCGAGCTGATGGTTGCTGATCTGGCTGCGGATGGCTTGGTCGAGAGCGTCAGGAAGATCGCCGGAGGGCCATCGGAGTCGATCTACCAGCCGGAGTGGTCGCCGGAGGGTGTACTGCACTTCGTCTCCGACCAGACGGGCTGGTGGAATCTGTATCGATTGGAAGGCGAGATGCTCGTTGCGCTCGCGCCGATGGATGCCGAGTTTGGTGGTCCGGCCTGGTCGCTGGATGCGGGCCAGTATGTGTTCATCTCTGGTGGCCGAATCGCTTGCATTTACGCGCAAAGCGGATTGCATCATCTCGGCATCATCGAGCCGGACAGGCAGGGTGTCCGCGAGATCGAAACGCCGTTCACCGGCTTCGCCAGCATCGACGCAGATGGTGGTGACCGCATTGCTGTCGTCGGTGGTGGGCCGCTGGCTGCGAGCGCGGTCGCTGTTATCGATCTGTCGGACGAGCAGGCGACGGTGGATGTTGTCCGACGCAGCGCTTCGGTTGAGGTCGACCCGGCCTACCTGTCGCCGGCCCAGCCGATCGTGTTCCCGACAAGCGGCGGCAAGACGGCGCATGCGCTCTACTACCCGCCGCACAACGACGATGCCGAGGCCCCGGCAGGTGAGCTCCCGCCGCTGCTCGTCTTCAGCCATGGTGGTCCAACCGGCGCGACGAGTGGCGTGCTGAACTTGTCGATTCAGTACTGGACCAGCCGCGGCTTCGCGGTTGTGGATGTGAACTACGGCGGCAGCACTGGCTACGGGCGTGAATATCGCGAGCGCCTGAAGGGCAACTGGGGCATCGTCGATGTAGACGACTGTGCCAACGCGGCGCTCTATCTCGCCGATCAGGGGCTGGTGGATCGCAGCCGGATGGCGATTCGTGGTGGCAGCGCCGGCGGCTATACGACGCTCGCTGCTTTGGCCTTCCGCGATGATTTCGCTGCCGGCGCGAGCCACTTTGGGATTGCCGATCTCGAAACGATGACGAAGGACACGCACAAGTTCGAGTCGCGCTACCTGGATGGACTGATTGGCCCGTATCCGGAGGCGATCGAGACGTACTACGCGCGTTCGCCAGTTCATCACACGGATCAGCTGTCAGCGCCGATGATCATCTTCCAGGGGCTTGAGGACAAGGTCGTGCCGCCCTCGCAAGCTGAAGATATGGTGGCGGCGCTCGACCGCAAGGGTCTGCCGTATGCCTATCTGGCATTCGAGGGCGAGCAGCATGGTTTCCGGCGCGCGGAGAACATCCGCAGGACGCTGGAGGCGGAGTTGGCGTTCTACGGGTACGTGTTCGGCTTCCAGCCTGCTGACGAGATTGAGCCGGTCGCAATCGTAAATGCAGGATGATTGCGATACGTGGCATGTAGGATTGCCGGCAATTGCGCAGCGTGGCGCGCTAGGCCTTCGAGGCTGCTACGCGCTGCGCGAATTCGCCCATTGACGATGGAGCACGCACGACAGCAGGTGTGACGGCGAGGTAGTTTCATGAACCAGCAACACCTGGATTCGACAACCGAGACAGATATCGACGATCCGTACGCGGCGCGCCCGTGGCTGCGCAATTACCCGAGTGGGGTTCCGGCAGACATTGAGCATACCGACCTGACCGTCCCGGACCTCATCCGCCACGCAGCAGCTCGCTATCCGGATCGCGTTGCGTTCGCCTACTACGGTCGTCACCTGACCTTCCGCGAGATTGACCGGCTCTCCTCGATGTTCGCGAATCGCCTGATCGAGCGCGGGCTGCAGCCGGGGGATCGTGTTCTCGTGGTCCTCGCCAACATGCCGCAGTACCCGATCGTGCATCTCGGCACGATGAAAGCGGGCGGTGTTGTTGCGGCGCTCTCTCCGTTGCTGGTCGAGCGCGAGATCGCCGAGCTGGCGGCCGATTCCGGCGCGAAGATCATCGTCGCGCTCGATCGCGTCTGGGACCGGATCGCGCCATTGATCGAGCGCGGCGTCGTCGAGCGGGCGATCATGACCGGGCCACAGGATTATCTGCCGACGGTGAAGCGCCTGCTCTACCCGCTGAAGTACCGCAAGGAGATGATCTCCGTTCCGTTCGATTCAGCGCGGGGTATCGAGAGCCTGCGGGATGTCATGAAAGGGGCATCGAACCGCGATCCGCAGGTACAGATTGACCCGAGCGCAATCGCGGCCTTTCAGTACACCGGTGGGACGACCGGTCTGCCGAAGGCTGCCGTACTGACTCACCGCAACCTCGTTGCGAACGTGCTGCAGGTTCGCGCCTGGGTGTGGGACCTGAATGAGGGCGAAGAGACCGTCCTCTCGATCCTGCCGTTCTTCCATTCATATGGTGTCACGCTCTGCCTGCACATCGCGGCGTACATCGGCGCGACGACGATTCTCGTGCCGCGATTCGAGATCGCCGACGTGATGGAGCAGATCAAGCGCTATCAGCCGACGGCGTTGCCGGGTGTGCCGACGCTCTACAGCGCGATCATTGGCGCGGTCGACCGCAATCCTGCGCGACAGGCGTCGATGCGCTCGATTCAGTACTGCATCAGTGGCGGCGCGCCACTACCGCAGGCTGTTCAGGAGCGCTTCGAGGAGCTGACTGGCGGGCGACTGGTGGAGGGCTACGGGCTTTCCGAGGCGTCGCCGGTAACGCACGCTAACCCGCTGAATGGCGAGGCGCGGATCGGCACGATCGGCATGCCGATGCCCAGTACCGAAGCGCGCATCGTCGATCTTGAGACGCGCCGGCCGGTGCCGATTGGTGAGCGCGGCGAGATTGCCGTTCGCGGGCCGCAGGTGATGCAGGGCTACTGGCGCAGGCCGGAGGACACCGCCGCCGTGCTCTCCGATGACGGCTGGCTCTACACCGGCGACGTTGGTGTCATGGATGAGGACGGCTACTTCCGGATCGTCGATCGCCAGAAGGACGTCATCATCACCGGCGGCGAGAACATCTATCCGCGTGAGATCGAGGAGGTGCTCTACACGCACCCGTCGATTGCGGACGCGGCGGTGATCGGCGTCTCGCACGCGGTTGGCGGCCAGATCGTGAAGGCATTTATCACGGCCAAGCCGGGCGAAAAGCTGGAGCGACGCGATGTGCTGCAGTTCTGCGGTGAGCGGCTGGCGAAGTACAAGGTGCCGCGCCAGATCGAGTTCCGCGCAAGCCTGCCGAAGAGCCCCTCGGGCAAGATCCTGCGCCGCGCTCTCGCCGAGGAAGAGGACGCCAAGCCGCGTCGCCGTCGGGCTTCTGAGAAGAGCGCCGACGAGAGCTAGCGCCAGCAGGCGTCGAATACGCGCATCCAGTTTTCGCCCAGCAGCTTGAGGATCGCCTCGTCGTCATAGCCACGCTGGATGAGCGCATCAGTCAATGCTGGTAGCTCACCGATATGCTGGACGTCCCTCGGAGCATCGCGGAAGCCGAAGAAGTCGGTGCCCAGCGCGACGTGATCGATGCCGGTCTGCGCGACGATCGCATCGGCTTCGTTCACGAGCTCGGCTGTGTCGGCCATACTCCAGAAGACGATGCCGATGAGTCCGCCTGACTTCGCAATCGCCTCGGCCTTGCTCATGCCGTAGGTTGCGTTCTGCTCGTCCCACGGTGCGCGATAGCCCGGCGACGGGTGCAGCACGCTGGTGTGCGAACAGACGACCGGCTGCGTGGCGCGCTCGATGACATCCCAGAAGCCGCGGTCGGAGAGGTGGGCGACATCGAGGACGATGCCGAGCTCCTGGCAGCGATCGACGGCACGCTTGCCGAGCACCGTCAGCCCGCCGGTCGCGATGTCCTGCTGGGTGCCGTCGGCCAGCACGTTGCGGCGGCTGTGGGTGAGCGTCGTCATCCGTAGTCCGAGCAGCGCGAACACGTCGAGCAGGTCGATGCGGTGCCCGATTGGCTCGGCACCTTCCATTGTCAGGACGTAGGCGACTTTGCCTTCCGCCTTCGCCCGGCGAATGTCGGCCGTGCTTGTCGCCAGCATGCAGCGGTCGCTGTACTGCGCGACTGCGCGATGCAGCGCGGCCACCATCTCCAGCGACGATTCCAGCGCCGTGTCGAGCATGTCGTCCGGCAGAAAGAGCGCGACGCACTGCGCGGTGATGCCGCCCTGCTCCAGCAGCGGCAACTCGTACTGGCCAGCCGGCGCGCTGCGCATCGCCTCCGGATCGAGCTGGTAGGGGACGTTCTCCAGGTTGCGCGTCACTCGGGCGTCGGTCTGACCCTGGGCGTCGCGATCGAACGGTTCGGTGAGTGAGGTGATCCCCTTCAGCACCGGCAGCAGGATGTCGCTGTGCCCGTCAATGACGATTGCGCGATTGTGCAGCGCCGCTGCTTGCGGTGAGATCCCCATGACGTTGCTCCCTTTCCGAACCGGTCGAGTTTAGCCATCTGTGCGGCGCACACCATAGCATCATTCGAAGCGTTGCGGGCATGGCCCAACATCGCGATACTGCCCGCAGGCTTATGAGGCAGAGAGGATGAGGAATGACAACAAAGAGCGTTCTCGTTACCGGCGCGACCGGCCGGATCGGTCACGCGATCGTCGAGAAGCTGACTGCGCAGGGCGCGAAGGCGGTCGCGACTGACCACGACGGCGAGCGCCTGCAAGCAGCGTACGGCGAGCGGGATAACGTCACGACGATCGTGGCTGATTTGACGAGCGAGGAAGACCTGAAGCGGTTGGCTGCGGAGGCGATCGCGGCGGCTGGGCAGATTGACGCGCTGGTGAACTGCGCCGGTATCTTCCCCAACCGGCAAGTCATCAACATGTCGACCGACGAGTGGGACCTGGTCTATTCGATCAATCTACGCGGACCGTTCATTCTCAGCCGCGAGATCGCACGGCACATGGTTGAGCGCGAGGTGCGCGGCTCAATCGTCAACATCTCGTCCGGCGCAGGCACATCGGCTCGGACCGGAGGCTCGCACTACTGCGGCTCGAAGGCGGCGCTGGAGATGCTGACCAAGGTGCTGGCGATCGAGCTTGGCCCGTACGGCATCCGCGTGAATGCCGTCGCACCCGGTCTGATTCTCGATGAGGTTCTCGCGCAGCCGGTGCCAGAGGGCACGCACGAGTACGTCACCACGCTGCTGAATGGCATCCCCCTGCGCCGCACCGGTCGGCCGGAGGACATCGCCAACACCGTCGCGTTCCTGTGTGGCGACGAGACGGAATGGGTCAGCGGAGCGGTCTGGGGCGTCAATGGCGGCTCGCAGGCAGGCCGCACGCACCTGCCGCCGAGCGAGTAGACGAGGACCAGGCGCAGAAAGACGCGGGCGGGGAACGCTCCCCGCCCGCGCTGTGTGTCCACGATTTCTGGCTCTACGCCTGAGCAGGCTTCCGGTGGACGAACTGGCCGTGCTGAATGACCATCTCGACCTGCTGGAGCGCCCGGATGTCGCTCGCCAGGTCGCCATCAACGACAACGACATCGGCGCGTTGGCCGGCCTGGATCGTCCCGTAGTCGTCATAGCCGAGGGCAGCGGTGACCGCGCCGGTTGCAGCGTGAATCGCATCGACCGGCCGTAGCCCGCAGGCCACCAGCTCGTCGAGCTCCTTCCAGAATGTGTCGAACGCCGTGGCCCGCCAGCCGGCATCAGAGCCGGCCAGCAGCGTGACGCCGAGCTCCTGGAGCTTGTGGACGATCTCGCGCTGCGTCTCCTGTCGCTGCTGCCACATCGAGCGCTCGTCGCCGTCGTCGAGCAGATCGACCAGGTCACGGTTGACCTGCAACGTTGGCGTAACCGGAATGCCGGACGCTGCGAGCTTCTCGGCCACTCGCGAGTCGATCTGCGGGATGAGGTTCGGACCGTAGAACGACGCGTGCTCGATCAGGTCCACACCGGCATTGATCGCATTTTCGATCGACGCAGTCGCGATGCAGTGGGCGCAAACGAGCTTGCCCAGCCCGTGCGCGGTTTCGACAATGGCGCGCAGCTCGGACTCGGTGAAGCTCGGATATTGCGAGAACGTGCCGGGTGTCCCGCCGCCGGCTGCCATCACCTTCACATAGTCTGCGCCGCGGGAGATGACCTTGCGCACGGCGCGGGCCAGCTCGACCTCGCCATCGACCTCACCGCCGAACTGTCGTGTGTGTCCACCGGTGATGGTGAGCGTCCAGCCGCACGCGATGACATTTGCGCCATCGATCAGGTTGGCCGCGCGCGCGTTGCGCAGATCGAGGATGACCTCTCGGCGACCACCGCAGTCGCGCACCGTCGTGACGCCCGAGCGCAGCGATGTCTGGATATTGTGCGTCGCCATCAGTGCAAGGCTGGCATCGGACTGTAGATCGATCCAGGGCACGAACGGCGTGTTATCGCCCGGCAGGACGAGGTGAACGTGGTTATTGATCAGGCCGGGGATGATCGTCTTGCCGGAGAGATCGACGGCTGCGTCGCGGTCGGCGGCGCTGAGGTCACCGACCGGTGCAATCTGAGTGATGCGATCGTCCTCGATCGTCACTGCCTGGCCGGCCAGCGGCGCTGCGCCAGTACCGTCGATGACGGTCTCGGGCATCAGAATGATCTTGCTCACTGCAACCTCTTCACTCGTACAGATTCCCCTCAAAGCTCACGAAGTGGGCACCTCAGGTGCGGATCTGCTGCCGTGGATCGAGCGTGTCGCGAAGGCCGTCACCGAGCAGATTCATCGCCAGGACGGTCACCATGATCGCGACTCCCGGGAAGGTGGCGATCCACCACTGCTCACGCAGATAGTTGCGGCCTTCGGACAGCATGCGGCCCCACTCTGGCGTTGGCGGCTGGCTTCCCAGGCCGAGGAAGCTCAGCGACGCTGCCCAGAGGATCGCCGACGCGGTGCCGAGCGTGGCCAGCACGATCACCGGCGCGACGACATTTGGCAGCACGTGACGGCGCATGATGACTCCGTCGGTTGCTCCTACGACGCGCGCCGCATCGACATAGACGTTCTCGCGCGCGGACAGCACCGAGCTGCGGACGATGCGGGCATAGGCAGGTACGGACGAGATGCCGACGGCGATCATCAGGTTCGGCAGGCTCGGGCCGAGGATGCTGACCAGCGCCAGGGCGAGCAGGATGCCCGGGAACGCCAGCATGATGTCGACGAAACGCATGATGATCGTGTCAGTCCAGCGGCCGTAGTAACCGGCGATCAGGCCCATCAGGGTGCCGATGACGACCGCGATCGTGACGGAGATGAAGCCGACCATCAGCGACAGTCGTGTGCCGTAGACGACCCGGCTGAAGACATCGCGACCGTACTGGTCGGTGCCGAACAGGTGTGAGCCGGACGGCGCCTGCAGTGCGTCCTTTGGAGCGACGGCATTCGGCTCGTACGGGCTGATGATCGGCGCGGCGACAGCCATGATCACCAGAATCAGGAGCGCGATGAATCCGGCGACGGCGACCTTGCTGCGTCGCAGCCGAGCGAACAGGTTCGGACGCTTTGCGCGGGCAACCGCCATGCTCGGCGTTGCATTCGCTGGTGCTGTACTCACCTCTTCCATGAATCGTTACCCCAATCGAATGCGTGGGTCGAGCACCGCGTACAGCACGTCGACGAACAGGTTGATCAGCACATAGGCGAGCGCAATGAACAGAACGATGCCCTGAACGAGCGGGAAGTCCTTTTCCAGAATCGCCGCGACGATGAGGCGGCCAATGCCGGGACGCCCGAAGACCGTCTCGATGACGACGGTTCCGGCAAGGAGCTGCCCGAACTGTAGACCCAGAATCGTGATCGTCGGGATCATGGCGTTCCGCAGTGCGTGGCGGATGATGACGACCGAGTTGCGCAGCCCCTTCGCCCGCGCCGTGGTGATGTATTCCTGACGAAGGACCTCCAGCATCGTGGAGCGCGTCAGGCGAGCGATGATCGCCGATGCCCCGAGCCCGAGCGTCACGGCAGGTAAGACAAGGTGTTTGAAGTCCCCGCCTCCTGTCGCCGGGAACCAGTTGAATTTGAGCGAGAACCCGAATATCAGCAGCAATCCCAACCAGAAGCTGGGCATCGAGACGCCGAGCATCGCCATGATCATCGCGGCTAGATCGGCCCAGGTGTTCTGCTTGACTGCCGCGACGATGCCGAGCGTCATGCCGATGACGACGGCGATGGCCAGACCCGCCAGTGTCAGGACAAGCGTCGATGGCAGGTTGTCACGGATCTCGTCCATCACCGGCCGTTTGCTGCGGATTGAGTAGCCCAGGTCTCCTTGCGCGGCGTTGGTTACGAAGCGCAGGTACTGCTCCGGCAGGGGTCTGTCGAGATATAGCTGGGCCTTCAGCTTTTCGACCTGCTCGGGGCTTGTCTGGAATTCACCCAGCATCATCTGGATCGGGTCGCCGGGGACAAGATGCAGCATGGCAAAGACAGCGATCGACACGCCGAGTACGACCGGAATCGTCGACAGTAACCGCTGTATCAGAAATCTCCCCATAGCCCTGCCCCCCAGGGAGCGGCATCACGGCCGCTCCCGTTGCGCCCCGAGTATGTCGAGCGGTGCCTGTATCTACGACTGGACCGAAACCATGCCGAACTGCGGATAGGTGTAGCCGTTGAACATCAGACCCTGGACTTCCTTCTTGCCTGCCCAGACGGCGTACTCATCGACCAATGGCGCTGCGATGGCCATGTCGGCCAGCTTCTGGCAGATTTCCAGGTAGAGCGCACGCCGCGCTGCCTGATCCGTCTCGGTGCGGCCCTGCTCCAGCATCGCGTCGATCTCCGGATCGGCCAGACCGGCGAAGTTGAAATTCTTGCCGATCAGCGATGAGTGGAACATCGCGTAGAGGCCATCGTAATCGCCTGACCGCAAGAACATGAGCGGTCCATTGGTGGCGAGGTTGTAGTTATCCTCGTACCACGGTGCGCGAGCCTGGGCCTTGATCTGGCAATCGAAGCCGACGTCGTTCAGGTTGGCCTGAATCAGCTGCGCCTCAGGCGGAGGACCCGAACCGGGATCGACGACGTTCAGCACGAACGAGAGCTTCTTACCGTCCTTCTCGCGCGTGCCGTCGCCGGTCCAGCCAGCCTCTTCCAGAAGCTGCTTCGCCTGCTCAGGGTCGTACGGCTGCGAGAGCGACTCGTCGTCCATCATCGCGCGCGTCAGCATGCCGGACGAGACCTCGCCGATGCCGGCGAACACGGTGTCGACGAGCGCCTGCCGGTCGATGGCGAGGCTGACCGCCTTGCGTACGTTGACGTCGTCGGTCGGCTCCATGCTGGTATTCAGGATCAGGATGCGCGGGATGCCGCTCCAGAGCTTCTTCTCGACGCTGAGATCATCGTTGTCTTCGAGACGGGCCAGGTCCTGCGCCGGCACGCCAGTGATCAGCTGGGTCTCGCCGGTTTCGACGGTCGTGACCCGTGTGCTGCTCTCCGGGATGAACTTGAACACGATCCGATCGAGCAGCGCGGGACCTTCTGACTCAGCCCACGGTGCCTGCCGGTTGTAGTCCTCCCAGCGGACAAGCGAGACGTTGTCCTTGGCGGTGTAGCTCTCGACCTTGAACTGGCCGGTCGTGACGATCTTCGTCGCGAAGTCGTCGCCGAGCTCCTCGACCGCCTTCATCGAGACGATGCCCAACGGCCCGCCGGCCGTGTATGTCAGGAACGGCGCATAGGATGTCTCGAAGTTGACGACGGCGGTGAATTCGTCGGGCGTATCGGTGCCGGTGTAGCCGGCCAGCGACGCGAGCGCGCTACCAGCCTGGAAGTTCGGGTCGATGATGCGGTCGAAGTTGCCCTTGATGCTCTCTGCGTTGAACGGCGAGCCATCCTGGAATGTCACGTCCTCCCGCAGCTTGAACGTGTAGCTGGTACCGTCGGCCGACGCCTCCCACGACTCTGCCAGCCACGGCTTCAGCTCGCGGTCGGCGGTGAGGTAGGTCAGCGTTTCGGCGACCGAGCAGGTGATCATGAATGAGACGGCGCTCGGCGACGTGTGCGGATCGAGTGTCGGCGGCTCGGAATCGAGCCCGACGATCAGCTCGCCGCCCGCGGTTGGCGCTCCGCCGCCAGTGTCAGCGGTTGCGTCGCCGGTGCCGGTGCCGCTGGTCGCTTCGCCACCGGAGCCGCTGCCGCCGCTGTCAGCGTCTGACGAATCGTCGTCATCGCCGCCGCAGGCCGCCAGCAGGCCGCCCATGATCGGCAGCGCAGCAGCCGCGCCGGCCAGGCGCACAAACGCCCGCCGTGACATGCCCAGAGAAATCAATCGTTCGATATCAGCCATCTAGAACCTCGCCCCCTTGCCATGAATGTCAGTGCGCGTGGATGGACTTCAGCGTCGTCACACCGTCCTTCCGCTGTGTATCCGCGCCGGGTGTCGTCAGGCATCCTCGCGGATGCCGATACCCATCAGGAGCCCCTGTGCTCCGACTGCCGGGCTGGTGGTCAGGAACAGAACCCGACCGTCAACCGGCGAAATGATCGTTTCGAGCGTATCGCCATACAGCGAGTCGATCGTGCCGACCTGCTGGCCCTCCTCGACCTGATCGTCGACGCCGACGCTGGTGTGGAAGAAGCCGGGCTGGGCGGAGTACAGCCACTCGAAGCTGGTGAGTACCGTCACATCGCCGGCCGGCGCGACGGCGCTCTCCAGCATCCCCTCGTGGTTCATCACGCGGTAGATGCCATCGGTCAGCAGCCGAACAGGCTCTTCTTCAAGCAGTCCAACACCACCCGCCTCGGCAATAATCCCCGGCACGCCGCGCTCGGCCGCCGCGACGAAGCTCATCGAGCCCTTCGCCGGTTGCACCGGCTTGTCGATGACCAGCAGGTAAGGCAGCCCGAAGACTTCCGCGATCTCGCGCGCTTTCATGTCGGTTGCGTCCGGGCTCTTGCGGCAGATCGAGAACGGGACCAGCGCCTCGACCATGTCGCCGCCATGCAGGTCGATGTAGAGATCGGCGTGCGCGATGAACTCTTCGGTGACGGCGTGGACGAGCTGTTCGGTGTAGGTGCCATCCGGCTCGCCGGGGAACATGCGGTTCGGGTTCAGCCCGTCAACCGGACAAACGAACGGCGTCCGGTTCCAGAAGGCGGGCAGATTGACGACCGGCATGATGATAACGGTGCCGGTCAACTTGCTTGCATCCAGTGTCTTGGCCAGCCGCACGGCGGTTTCGATGCCCGGATACTCGCCGCCGTGGACACCGGCGCTGACAAACAGCACCGGTCCCGGTTGCGTGCCGGTGACAGAGATAACCGGCCAGCGCTCGTTCTGCAGCGCCTCACCGGGCAGCGCCACCTCGTGGCGTTGCGTCGTGCCGGGCTGGAGTTCGCCCAGAATCGGGAATTGTGTCGTGGTATCCACATTCGACATAGGTTGCTGATTCATCCTTTCGTTTCTTCGTGCTTCTCGCTGAACACGCGCGCGAGCGATTCATAGTGATCGCCGATGATCTCGATCACGCGATCCCGCGAGCCGTCAGGATCGCTGAGCGCATCGACGATCGCGACGTGGCGGTTGGCGACGTTGTCGGCATTAAGCTCGATATAGCGAAACGACATGGTCAGGATGATGCCGATGAGGGAGTTGATGTTGGCCCAGACACTGCCGATGAGCTTGTGCTCGCTCATGTCGACGATGCTCTTGTGGAACATGTGGTCCAGCTCGATGAACTCGTTGACATTGGTCGGGAGAGACAGCTGGCGCATGCGATCGGTCAGGTCAAGCAGATGTCGGCGATGCTCGGGCTGAATCGGGACAGCGAGACCACGGAAGCACTCGGATTCGAGCATCGCGTGGAGGCGACAGGCTTCGACAGCTCGTGCCGGGGTGAGGCTGGCGACAACGCTACCGCGATGGGCGCGCGTCTCGATGAGGTATTCGGCCTTGAGGCAACGGAGTGCCTCGCGGACGGTGCTGCGGCTGACACGAAGCTCTTCGGTCAGCGCCACCTCGCCGAGGTGCTGGCCTGGTGGCCGCTCTCCGAGCATGATCTGTCGTCTGAGGTGACGGACAAGCTGATTGGTGAGTGTGCGGCGATCATCCGGAATTGCTTGTCTCGCGCCTGTCACCCTGTTGCCTCACTCTCCCCATTCTGTCTGATTGTCTGACAATGCAGAATGATAGCCAGATCAGCAGGTGGATGACAACTGCGCGGGCGTACTGCGGCTACTGGTAGATGACGACCAATGCTGGTGGATCGAGCGCGACGATCTGTTCGGGGGTCAGGAGCGGGTCGTCCTGACGATAGAACAGCTTGATGCCGCCGTATTCGATCAGCTCCTGCGTCACGAAGTGATCGTAGTTGCCGAGCTTGGCGTCCGGACTGCCGAAGCCGTCCATGTCGAGCACGATGTCAACGCCTGGTAGCGGCTTGATCGCATCCTTGTTGTAGATCATCTCGGTTTCGAACTGGTGCAGAATCAGGATCTTCGACGGGATCTGCTTTTCGGCGACGATCTGCGAGAGCATCTCGACCGCCTGCTGAATCTCGCGGCCATCTGACTCCCCGATGAACTCGCCCGGCACACGGTCGTTGGGGACCGTCTCGTTGGCCTTGGTCGAGAACTCGGGGTCGAGTGCGACGTGGACGTTGGGCAGCTCCAGCCAGTGACGGATGACATTGATCTGATTCGGGATCGTGTCCCAGCCGATTTGCAGGTCGAGGATGACGATCATGTCGTGCGCCGTCGCGTAGTCGACGTAATCCTGGATCAGCTCGTCGCCGGAATAGACAACATAGGTGCCATCATCGCCGGGCCACGGTTGGGCGACGGTCGCGATCATCTCGAACGCCAGCACGGTCGGATGCGACGGGTCGGCGGCCTCGTAGGCTGCGGCCTGCTCGGCCAGCTTGGCGTGCAGATCGGGGATCGAGTACTCGCCGAGGATACCCATCTGCTCGGAATTGGGGTGGCCGTAGTACGAGATGATCCGATGCGTCGGCAGGATGCCCTCGGTGTCGTCACCCGAGGCGGTTGTGGCAGTGGCGGTTGGTTGGGGGACTGTCGCTGTGGGCTCGACGGTATTGGTCGGGTCGGCTGCCGGTTCCGTCGTCGCAGTTGGCTCGGTAGCGCCGTCTTCCGTTGTGGCGGTGGGCGGGTCAGTCGTTGCGCCTGTGTCGCTCGTCGCGGATGGCTCGCTCTGAATCGTCGTGGCGGTACTCGGCGCGTCGGTCGCGTCGGTCGATTCGGAGGAGTCGGGTCCGCTGCAGGCAGCCAGGGCCGTGACCAGCATCAGGAGGAGAATAATTCGAGGTAGCGTCAGGAGTGTTCGTTTCGTCATGGTCGGCAATGCTACATGATCCTGACGAGTGACATCGCCTGCTAGACTGTGGCGGATTTTCCAGGTGCCGTTTAGCAACCGAAAGTGACCGCCAGATGCCCGATCGTGAGCAGACGCGCGTCGTCCATGCCGGAGCCGCTGCTGATGCTGCCGGCTCGTTGACCCGGCCGGTCAGTCCACCACTTGTGCAGACGACGGCGTGGGTCTACCCGGATGTGGCCACGATCGACGCCGTGTACGAGGACGGTGCTCCAGCCTACATCTACGGGCGCTACGGCACGCCGAATCATCGAGAACTCGAGCAGGCAGTCGCTGATCTGGAGGGAGCCGAGGCGGGCGTCGTGACGACGAACGGGTCGAGCGCGATCTTCGCCGTCTTGCTGGCGCTGACTCAGGCTGGTGGCCGGGTCGTCGCCGCCAATCGGGTCTACGGGGGCACGCGGGGCATCCTCAACGCCGAGATGGCGCGCTTTGGCGTCGAGACGACATGGGTGGATGTTGCAGACATGGCGGCGGTGCGGGCGGTGCTGGCCGCCGAGCCGAAACCGGCGCTGCTGTGGGTGGACACGATCGCCAACCCGACGATGCTGGCGAGCGATATCCCGGCGCTGGCCGAGCTGGCGCAAGGAGCAGGAGTGCCGCTCGTCGTGGACAACACGTTCGCGACGCCGCTGCACTGTCGGCCGTTGGAGATGGGCGCGAGCCTCGTCGTGCATTCGGCGACGAAGTTCATCGCCGGGCATAACGACGCCGCTGGTGGCGTTGTGGTCGGGCCGGCCACGCTGGTCGAGCCGGTGCGCGATGTGGCAGTGCGGGTGGGCGGGGTCGGCGCGCCGTTCGAGGCGTGGTTGTGTCTGCGCGGTCTACGGACGCTGGATGTGCGGCTGGCCCGGTCGAGCGCGACGGCGCTGGCGCTGGCTGAGGCGCTGGAAGCACAAGCGGCGGTGCGGCGTGTTCACTATCCCGGCCTGGTATCTGACCCGACCCACGAGGTCGCCTGTCGCGTGCTCCGTGGCGGCTTCGGCAGCATGCTCTCGGTCGATCTCGGCTCCGCCGAGGCGGCGCGGGCGTCGATCGACCGAATGCGGCTGGTGCAGTTCGTCGAGACGCTCGGCGGCGTGATGACGACAGTCGTGCATCACCCGTCCACCTCGTATCGCCACCTGAGCAACGAGCAGCTCGCTGCAATTGGCGTCAGCCCCGGGCTTCTGCGCTTCTCGGTCGGCATTGAGTCGGCTGAGGACGTGATCGCCGATGTTGTCGCGGCGGTTCAGTAGGCGTTGCTGTCGGATCGGAAGATGTGGAAGATCGTCTTGACGATGATCTTCAGGTCGAACAGGATCGACCAGTTCTCAACATAATATAGGTCATAGCGCGTGCGCTCCTCGATCGAGGTGTCGCCACGCAGGCCATTGACCTGGGCCCAGCCGGTGACGCCGGACTTCTCGTGGTGACGCGCCATGTAGGCTGGGATCAGTTGCGAGAACTGCTCGACGAAGTAGGGGCGCTCCGGTCGCGGGCCTACGACGCTCATCTCACCCAGCAGGACGTTGATGAACTGCGGCAACTCGTCGAGTGAGTAGCGCCGCAGAATGCGGCCGAAGCGTGTCGGGCGGGGATCGTCCGCGACGGCCCAGACGGGGCCGGTCTCATCCTCGGCGTTCACCGGCATCGAGCGGAACTTCAGCAGCTGGAAGGCGCGACCATCCTGCCCGACTCGCTCCTGGGCGAAGAAGACGGGGCCGGGCGACGTGAGCTTGATGACGAGCGCGATCGCCAGCATGAGCGGCGCGAAGACAACCAGCGCGGTCGCGCTGACGACGATGTCGAGAATCCGCTTGATCGTGCGGTCAACGCGTCGCAGCCCAATGCGCCGGACGCTGACTGTCGGCAGGCCGTTCAGGTCACCGATGCTGATGCTGTCGCTCGTCAGCAGGCGGAACGATTCCGGGTAGACCCGCACCGAGATGGGTAGCTCGGTGACGGCGTAGATCATGTCGAGGATTTCCTCGTGCGGGATGCCGGCCAGCGCGATGATGATCTCGTCAACGGTCTGCTCGTCGGCGATTCTGGCCAGATCGCTGGTCACCCCCAACACTGGCATACCATCGATCTCAACTGGTAGCTCGTCGTCAATGGGCGAGTGGCGAACGAAGCCGACGACCTGATAGCCAAGTTGCGGCGAGCGGCGGATCTTGTCCAGCACCATCCGGCCGGTCGAGCCGGCACCGACGATCAGCAGGCGGTCCGACGCAACGCCGCGCGCCCGCAGGCGGCCGATGACGCTGGTGTGGACGAAGCGCCCGGCGGTCACAGCGGCAATAGCGAAAACCCAGCCGTAGGCGACCATCTGGCGCGAGTAGAGGAAGTCCGAGCCGAGAGCGAGCGATGTCGCGGCAATCGCCAGCAGCAGGCCGAGCGAAACCTGGCTGATGATGCGGTAAGCCTGATCCATCCGCGAGGCTGCACGCTGGTGGCGGTAACTGCCGCTGATCGCCAGCACGATCAGGATCGAGCCGGTGGCGATCGAAATGAGCAGCGCCGATGTCTCACGCGGTGGGTGACTGATGGTGCTGGGTATGCCGACGATGTCGCGCAGCTGGTAGGCGCAGAAAAAGGCGACGACCAGGGCGATGGTATCGGTGAGAAAGAGGGTCAGCCCGGAGATGACGGCGAACAGGTCGTGGCGTGTCGCATCGCGCCGACGAGGGATCTCGGTCGCATGAGCGATCGCGTCCGCCGGATATTGCCCGACAGGCGTTAATGGCGCGCCGGATTTCGCCATGCCGGTTCCGCTCCGTCTCTCGTCGTTCGCCGCGCGCCAGACGGTTCTACGCAACGCGCTTGGCGTGGGCGGGGCGCAGCGCGTTCGACGCCATTGCGATCCCGCCGCGGGCGACGATGCCCGCGAATACCAGCCAGTTTAGCAGCCGGTTCGTTCGCGGCGCGTAATGCTTCCGATGAAACAGCCACATCGATCGATAGAACTCGTAGAGCATGTGATACGACTGTCTGCGCGATGTTGCACCCTTCAGATGTAACGCCGTCGCCTCCGGATGGTAATAGACCCGCCAATCGCGTGCCTTGAATCGCCAGGCCCAGTCCAGATCCTCACCGTACATAAAGAATGTGTCGTCCAGTAGCCCAACCTGATCGATCGCACTGAGCCGGACGAGCATGAACGCGCCGACGACGGAATCGACCTCGGTCGTCTCCATCTCGTCGAGGTGGGTCAGGTTGTAGCCGGTGAAGCGCGGGTTGTCCGGGAAGCGCCTGGCGAGGCCGGTGAGCTTCCAGAATGCGCGGGCCGGCGTCGGGAAGCCGCGCCGGCAGGCGAGATCGAGCGAGCCGTCCGGCAGGAGCAGGCGCGGGCCGACGACCGCCGCCTGCGGATGTGTGTTCAGAAAGGCGAGGCAACGCGGCAGCGTCTCAGGCTCGACCTCGACATCGCTATTGAGCAACAGAACGAACGAGTCTTGACGGTCGGCACTGTCCGGGACGGTCGCCAGCACATCGCGCAGCGCCAGGTTATTGCCACCGGCGAAGCCGAGGTTGCGCGGTGAGGCGATCAGGATCGCTCCCGGGCACGATGCGCGCAGCCGTTCGACGCTGTCGTCGCCGGAGCCGTTGTCGACGATGTAGACGATCAGGTCGCGATCAGGCAGCACGCTCGCGCAAAGATGCCTGACCGCAGCCGCCGTGAGGTCCGGCGTGCGGTAGTTGACAATGACGGCGTAGACAGGACCCCGCCGTCTGGCGGCGTCAGGCTGCCGCGGCGTGGCGTCGGATGGCTCTGATGGCACGTGAACCAACGACCAGTGCTTCCGGTGCGAGGACGGATGGGTTGGAGCGGCGCGGGCGCGACGGATCGAGCAGACGCCGCGCGTACCAGCGTCCGAAGGCGCCGAGGGTGAGCATCATCGTCGCGATTGGTGGGCGAGGAACTTCGACGATCCGGCGCGGCAGGAACAACGGAGCGCCGCCGGTCGCCAGATCACGCAGCAGATGCGAGCCAAGACCCAGCGCCAGCGCCAGACCGCTCTGCGTACCAGGCCACAGCCGCTCAGCGGTGTAGGACACGATACCGACGGTCAGCAGGGAGTGCGAGGCCGGTCGCTCCGGCATCGTCATGCTGGGGATGAGCTTCATCGAGCGGGCAGCAACGAGATGATCCAGATCGATTGCGACCGCGCTCAGTGTCGCCAGCACGGCCAGCCGCGCCTTGTGCTCGACAAACGGCATTGCCGGAATCGAGACCGCGAGCGCGGTCGCGATATGGGCTGCGCCATCGGAAAGCGCCTCACAGTGCTTCATCTCGCGGCGCTTGAACAGCTCGCAGAGTTGATCGAAGACGATCGCCAGCGCGCCAAAGCCGACTGCGCCAACGATACCGGCCGAGGTTGTCGTGAGCGCCCGGGACGCCTTGCCTGGCGCGGCAGCTGGTGTGACGATTCGAAGGTGGCGAGTCTGTGTACGCATAATGCTGAAGTGTACTGCGCACGTTCGAATGTATCGAATTGCTCTTCTGGCCGGCGGCGAGCAGCGCTTCAAGTCCGGCTCATCTGCGGCTCCGAAAGCAAGACTTGATTGTCGGATGCTCGCTCTCAGCACCGTTGTCGCAGAATGAAGTGCCGCAGTAAGTGGGCATCATGTGATAAATCCGTAACGTACCAAACGCCGAAATTGTCTCTTCCGGGGCTTCCAAAGTTTGCTTGCGCGGGGTATAACGAATGTGACCTCTGGGTGTTACATGGATGATGTGGCTCAACGACGCGCTGCAGGTCATCCCAACATACCAGGGCAAGCCCCGACCGCTGTATATCGGGGCTGGGCGCAACGGCAGCGTCCGAGTGAGGCAGTAGTTTCATGAGAGGTTAGGAACGTACATGGCGCAACGACCAGGAGTCCAGCGTCAGCGGATCGGTCCCGCGATCCGACGAATGCGCCGGATGAAGGGGCTGACTCTTGATGAGCTGGCATCGCAGGCAGGTATTTCGGCATCCCATTTGAGCCGGCTCGAACGCGGTCAGACACTGCCAAGCTTCCAGGTTCTGTCCGACATTGCCCACGTTCTTGGCGCAGATGTCGATGATTTTGTTCGCCTCGAGTCTGAGGTCACAACGCTTGACGCAGAGTTTCAGGACATGCTCGATGCTCGCGGGTTCCCCGAAGACCTGCAGCTAGAGCTGCTCTCTACGTCGATTGAGCTTCGCCAGGCGCTGTTTGCGCTGTTCCGCGATCTTGGCGCAACGACGCGACGTCGATCGCGCATCACCGGCCGCTCGAGCTCCACTTCGACGACGAAGACATCATCCTGATCGAAACCGGTCAGGTATATTGCCGCACATAGCACCCCGCGCCACATGAATGGCCGGGGTGCTTTGCGTTTCCCTGGTGTCGGTACGCTGTCGGATATACTCGCCGAATACGGTCCTCGCTGCGTACTGTTGCGGGCGTCGAGTTGATGCGAGATTGCGTGCCACTGGAAGGGTATACGTCGATGGATAAGCGCTGGGACGAACGCTGGTCACGACGGGGCAAGATCGCCTCGAGCATGAGTCGCCCGTCACGGACATCGCCGAAGGAAATGATCTCGTTTGTCTACGGCGACCCGGATGGTGACTCGCTGCCGCTGGACGAGATGGCCGAAGCGGCCGAGTTTCTAGCTGAGAACAACCGTCGCGATAGCCTTGCCTACGCCAACCCGGTCGGGCCGGATGGCCTGGCGGCGGCGATGGCCGAGAAGCTCAAGCGTGACTACGACATCGATGTAACGCCGGACCAGATTCTGCTCTCCTCCGGTGCATCGAGCGGCCTGGGGCTCGTCGTCGATATGGTCGTCGATCCGGGCGACATCGTCCTGGCCGATGCGCCTGCCTGGATGGGCGCGACCGGCATGTTCCGCCTGGCGGGGGCCGAGGTGATCGGCATCGAGGTCGATGAGGACGGGATTGACCCGGCCAAAGTCGAGGCGACGCTGGACTCGCTCGCCGCCGAAGGCAAGCATCCGAAGTTCCTCTACACGATCCCGACGTTCCAGAACCCGGCTGGTGTCGAGCTTTCAGTTGAGCGCCGTCACGCGCTGGCGAAGATCGCCGACGAGCGTGGCCTGCTGATTCTGGAGGACGACGCCTACATCGATCTGCGCTTCGAGGGCGAGAAGAAGCCGACGATCTTCAGCCTGGCCAAGCCCGGCTCGGTGCTGCTGTTTGGCACGCTGTCGAAGACGATCGCTGCCGGTCTGCGCCTCGGCTGGTGTGCCGGCCCGGCCGATGTGATCGCCGTCCTCTCGCGCGGCCGCAACGATACGCTGCGCAACACCTACACGGCGGCGCTGGCCGAGTGGTACGTCAGCACCGGCCGCCACGCCGAGCACATCGCGCGACTGCAGGGGATCTATCGCGCCAAGTGCGAGCACATGCTGGCCGCGTTGGACCGCGAGATGCCGGAGGGCGTCACCTGGACGCGACCGAAGGGCGGCTTCTTCCTGTGGGTCACACTCCCGGAGGGTGTCGATGCCGTCGATCTGCATCCGGTCGCACAGAAGGAGTTCGTCGATTACATCCCCGGCCCGTCGTTCTATTCGGACGGTAGCGGTCGCCGCTCGTTGCGGCTGTCGTTCAGTGCCGTGACGCCGGATCAGATCGACACCGGTATCGCCCGCCTGGCTTCCGTCGTCCGCGCGGCGATGCCGGCCAAGGCAACCGCCGACTAATCGCCGCTGATGGCTAGCGCCGACGATCACGCATCACGACCAGCGTTGGAACAGGCTGTTTCGACGCTGGTCGCTGATCTCCTCGCTCAGGACGAAGCTCCCGGCGCGGCGATCGTCCTCTGGCGCGATGGTGTCCCGCTCGTCGAGATGGCCGTCGGTAGCGCCGATCTCGCCGGCGATGTCGCGCTGACTGCTAACGCCCGCTTTCCCGTCTATAGCGTCACCAAGACGCTCATCGCTGTTGCGCTGCTGCGGCTGGCCGAGCGCGGCGTTGTTGGGCTTGATGAGCCGTTGCAGGCGTATCTGCCAGACATCCTGCTCACAACGCGGCCGACGCTGCGGCAGGTGCTGCTGCACACGGCAGGGCTGCCCGACTACGGCCCGCTCCCGGAGTACCAGCGGGCGGTCCGCGAGCAGACGCAGCAGCCGTGGTCAGACGACGAATTCGTGCGCCGGACGCTCAAGAACGGCGAGCTCGCTCAGCCGGGCAGTGGCTTCCGGTACTCAAACCTCGGCTACATGTGGCTGCGGTTGGTGCTGCAGCGCGTGACCGGCGGCTCGTTCGCGGCAGCATTGGCGGCCGAAGTCTTCGAGCCGCTCGGGCTGCGAGAGACGTACGTCGCGGTGTCGCTTGCGGACATGGCCGCGCTCAGTCCGGGCTACAGCACCGCGGTTGAGGACGGTGACACGCCGATTGACGTAAGGCCGCTCTATCACCCCGGTTGGGTGGCGCACGGGCTGGTCATCTCAACTGCCCACGAGATTGCAGTGGCGTTGGATGGCCTGTTTGCTGGGCGTCTGTTGAAGCCGGAGAGTCTGGCAGTGATGCTGGCCGGGAGGGCCATCGGAGAGACGCACCCGCTGTTCGCCGAGCCGGCCTACGGTCTGGGCCTGATGATGGATATCGGCTCAGCCACTCCAGTTGCCGGTCACACTGGGGGTGGCCCCGGCTATTCGATTGGCGCGTATAGCCGTTTGGCCGAGCGCGAACGACTCACCAGCGTCGCATTGGTGAATCGCGACATCGGCATGCCCGGCATGCGCATCGCCACGGCACTGCTGCAGATGGCTGATCGCCTGCGCGGTTGACGGCGAGCATGCCAGGCTAAGGTTTGGCGACGGGGGAAACGGTTCATTTACGTCGTTCAGTGGGTCGTCATCGCTAACCTGTCTATTCGGCAGCGTCCCATGTGCGCTGTCATTTCGAGCGCGCACGCGAGAAATCTCCCCCGCTTGAGCTACATCGAACCGGCTGGAGATTCGTCGCTGCCGGGTGCCCTCCGGGCGTGGAATGACAGGACACGAGGATGGCTTCCGTGCTCGCGCATGTGCCACGTTAACGTTCACGACCCACTGAGTAGTCGACCGTAGTGAATCTGTCAGGCGAGCCGCCGCCGATACGCTCGTAGGGACATGACCCGGCTTGTCCATCGCCGTGAGGCGATCACTCCCGCTTGAAGCATTGGCGTTCTGGACGTATCGCCACCACATCGGCCTCGAAATGTAGGGGCGTATCGCATACGCCCGTTTGGCCACCATCCGATTCCGATCGGCAGCCACGTGTCTGGTTGCCCATGCTGG
>JBDHWD010000027.1:0-32340 GCA_039810005.1 Thermomicrobiales bacterium
GCGACGACGACCGACAGAGGAGGGCACGTGGGCGAGACATCATCGCGGCAGGTTCGGCGCTCCGACGAGCACTACACGCCGATCGCAAGCGCATACACAACCAGCGCCATTCATGCGCATGGCGCGGACCTCGCCAGACTCGTCGAGCTTGCGCCGCTTGCACCGGGCGCGCTCGTGCTCGATGTCGGCACCGGCACCGGCCACACAGGTCTGGCGTTCGCAGCGGCTGGTGCCTCGATCGTTGGGCTGGACCTGACGCAGGCGATGCTGGCTGAGGCGCGCAACCTGGCAGAAGAGCGTGGCGCGGACCTCACGCCGATCCGTGCTGCAGCGGAGCTGCTGCCGTTCGCCGATGCGACGTTTGACGCGGTCGTCTGCCGGTACTGCGCGCATCACTTCATGGATGTCCCAGCGGCGATTGGTGAGATGGCGCGCGTCGTGAAACCGGGTGGGACCGTCCTGCTGGACGATCATGTCGCGCCGGAAGAAGACGCCGCCGACGAGTTCATCAACCGGCTCGACTGGCTGCGCGACCCATCGCACCAGCGAGAGCCACGGCTCAGTGAATACGAAGGCTGGTTCGCGGCGTCGGGTCTGCGAGTCGTCGGCATCGAACATCGGCGCGAACGCATTGACGCCGACGAGTGGTTCGTGCGCGCGCGGACTGCGCCAGAGCGCGAAGAAGAAGCTCGGACGCTGCTGGCGACCGCCGCGCCCGAGCTTCGGGAACTCTTCTCGGTTACTGCCGATCCGGTCGGGTTCGATCTGCACGCCGTGATCGTGAGCGCCGTGCGCTAGCGCACTGGCAGCGCTTCGAGCAGCCGGTCGATGTCGCTGGGCGTGTTGAAGAAGTACGGCGCTACGCGAAAGCCCGACTCCCGTTGCGTCACCGATACGCGCGCATCCTTCAGCCGCTGGGCAATATCGTCATCCTGCTTCGCGTCGCCGCTGGTGAAGGTCAGAATCTGCGATCGCCGCGCCGGTGTGAGATCGGACACAATCCGATAGCCGGCTGCGGTCAAGCCGTCAGTCAGCGTGTCCAGTAACTGCAGAGAATGCGCGGCGCTGCGGTCTGGGCCGACCTCGGCGACAAGCGATAGCGACGAGTGGAGTGCGGTCATCCCGGCCTCATTCAGGCCGCCGGTCTGAAATTTCGCGGCTCCGTCGCGCCAGTCGAGCGCATATTCCGGATCGTTGAATGGCGCGCGGACCGACAAACGCCCGGCATAGGTCACCTGCAAGCGCTCAGCCGCCCCGGGCGCAAAAATGACGACGCCGAGACCGAATCCGGCCATCAGCCACTTGAAACAGTGAGACACAACGGCGGTCGCGCCGAAATCGGGCATGTTGATCGGTTGTATCCCGAGCCCCTGTGTCGCGTCCACGAAGAGCTCTACGCCACGATCACGACAGAGAGCGCCGAGCGCCTGGATGTCGTTCCGATAGCCATCTATGAACTCGACGTACGAGATCGCCATTGCGCGCGTACGGTCGTCCATAGCGGCCGCGATCAGGTCGAGGTCAGCACGTCCGGCTTCATCGCGTGGCACCAGACGCACTGACACGTCCTGACGCTGCAAGTTCCGAAAGGGATAGACGACCGACGGATACTCGCCTTCGAGCAGCACGACGTTATCGCCCGGCCGATAGTCGATGCTGTGGGCCAGCAGATTCATTCCGTCAGCCAGTGACGGCACCCACGCGATGTCTGTGGGGGTCGAGCCGGTCAATGTCGCCATCATCTTGGCGGTTTCGGCCGCGATGTCTGGCCGCTCCGTCTCGAAGAAGTTCGGCGCGTCGCCGATATTGGCAACCCATGCCTGCGTGGCGCGAACCGTACGCTGCGGGAACGGGCCGAATGACGCCGTGTTGAGATAGGCCCACTCTGCGGTGAATGGAAATTCGCTCCGGAGCACATCGGTATCAATACGTTCGGCCACGCGAAACTCCTGCTCTCTGTACGGTCGGCGGTGTGCCAGATGAAAGGCGCAACCGGCCTGAAACGGCCGATTGCGCTCACATGATCAGGTGCGTATTGGAAAGGCTATCCAGGTCAGCGCAATGGCAGCGCACGCACCAGACGCTCGATGTCCTCGGCGGTGTTGTAGAAGTACGGCGAAACGCGGATGCCTCGTCCGCGCAGCGTCACTGATACCTTCACCGCTTCCAGGTCGGCGACGATCTGGTTGTCGCGATCGCGGTCGCCGCTGGTGAAGGTGAGGATCTGCGAGCGGTGGTCGGGGTCCATGTCAGACACGACGTCGTAGCCCTTCTCATCAACACCCTCGGCGAGACGCGAGGTGAGGTCGAGCGTATGGGCCGCCGACCAGGCCGGACCGACCTGCGTGACGAGCGACATCGAGCTGAGTAGCGCCGCCAGGCCGAGCTGATTCAGCCCGCCGGTCTGGTAGCGGCCCGCGCCATCGCGCCAATCCAGCGCGTAGTCATGATCCTCGAAGCCGGACTTCACCCCAGATCGACCGGCGTAGGTGACGTCGATGCGGTCGATGGCATCCTCGGCGAAGATGACGACGCCCACGCCGAAGCCGGCCATCAGCCACTTGTAGCCGTGCGAGGCGACGGCGGAGACTCCCGTGCCGACGAGATCGACCGGCTGCGCGCCGAGCGACTGCGTGGCATCGACGAAGAGCTCGATGTTGCGCTCGCGACAGAGGCTACCCAGCTTCACGAGATCGTTGCGGAAGCCGTCCATGTACTCGACGTGTGAGATGGCCAGCACACGGGTGCGGTCGTCCATCGCCGCCTCGATCAGCGCCGGATCGGTGCGCCCTTCAGCGTTGCGCGGGACGAAGCGAACCTCAACGCCGCGACGCTGGAGGTTGAGGAACGGGTAGACCACCGACGGGAACTCGTCGGCCGGTATCAGGACGTTGTCGCCTTCCTTCCAGCTGACGCCGTGCGCGAGCAGATTCATGCCGTCGGCGAGTGACGGCACCCAGGCGACCATATCGCCGGTTGTGCCGGCCAAGCTGGCGACCAGCGCGGCAGCCTGATCCGGCACCGACTCACGATTGGAGGCAAAGAAGTCGCCCGGGCTGGCGAAATCCTCCGCCCAGCGGCGCACAGCGTCGACGGTGCGCTTCGGGAATGGGCCGTAGGCGGCATGATTCAGGTACGCCCACTCAGCGGCCATCGGGAATTCATCACGCAAGGTCTGAAGATCAACCGACTGCACCACGCGTAGCCCTCCCCGTCATCTGTCTGTCCCATGCCTGCGGATCGAACGGCGGCATGGTATCGCAGGTCAGTCGCTACGTCGCGCGGAGGCCGCGTTCGGATCGCCGGTGACGTCGGTGAGGGTGTCCTTGTCGACTGAGAGGTGGACGACAACATCGTCGGCGCGCTCGACGAGAGTGATCGGGATATATCGTTCGTGGTGGCGGAAGAAGCCCTGCTCGACGCGGAAGCCCTGGACGCGTCCTTGCTCGTCGCTGGCGATCTCGGTGATGCGCCCGACTTCGTCGTCGTTGATATCGACGACCATGGTCCCTTCGGAGAGCATGATGGCGTTCGGCATGCGGTCGCGGATCTCGTCGTCAACCATCAGGTCCTGGGTGACAAACGGGGTTGATGGCCACATGTATCCGCCTGCGCCGTAGTAGCCGGCCGGAGGCACGATGTAATCGGTGTCGAGATACTCCATCATCTCGTCGGCCTCGGCCTGCGTAAGGCGGACGTGGACCTTGCCTTCCTCGACACTGGTGACCTGCTCGATCGGGACGATCTTGTCGGTCGGAAAGAACCATCCTTTACGGACGATGATCGCTCGCTCGCGGCGGGTGGCCGGGTCCATGACGATGCTATCGACAATACCCAGCTTCTCGCCGTCCGATCCGATGATGTCTGCTCCGAGCTCAATGGTCATGCGTCTGCCTCCTCAGTCGTATGCCGGGCGGAAGTTCCGGCGCTGGTCTGGTACGCAAGGCGTATTCCGCAAGTACAGGTTTGGCCGCGCAACGGATGCGCGTGTATCATCGGCGGCACAGCAGCACACGTCTTCATGCCGCACCGGTCGGTCCGGGTGGCCGGCGTGTTCGATGGAGATGCCGCGGACGATGCTGAGATCATCGCAGCCCACGCCATTTATCCCACAACCAAAGTTGATCCTGTTCGATCTCGATGACACGCTGTGCGATTATCGCACCGCGCGAAAAACCCGCACGCAATACGCACTGGAACCGTGGTTCGCGTCGGTTGACGATCTTGCCGCAGCCGTCGATCTGGCGATGTCCTACCCGACCGAGGGAGACGAGCATTTCGTCGATGTGCTGAAGCAGCACGGCGTGGATGCGCCCGACGCGATCGACCAGGTCCAGGCGCGCTTCATTGAAGATCGGTTTCGCGGGCTGGCGATGTTCGACGAAGCGCTGGAGGTCGTCGCTGCCGTCAGCGAGATCGCGGCCGTCGGGATGATTACGAACGGGCCAACGACGATCCAGCGCACGAAGATCGATATGTTCCAGCTGACGTCGCACTTTCCGGTGATCGTCGTCTCGGAAGAAGTCGGCGTCTGGAAGCCGGACCCGCGCATCTTCGCGATCGCCCTGGAACGTGCCGGGCACCAGCCAGAAGACGCGATCTACGTCGGTGACTCGATCGAGCACGACGTCCCTGGCGCGCAGGCCGCCGGGATGCGCTCTGTCTGGATCAATCGCTACGGTCGGCAGTGGTCCGGCGGCGAGCCGCCGGATGCAACGATCAGCACCTTGCACGACCTTCTGCCGCTACTCGGAATCAGCACGGAATAGTGAGCTTACCGGAGGTACGCGTGAGCCGTTGGTTCGGATTCCTTCTCGTCATCGTCATGATCGTCGGCGTCGCTTGTGGCGGAGATGATGAACAGCCGCAATCAACGGTGCCGGCCAACGTCGGCGCGACCGAGCCCCCCACGACGACGCAGCCAGTCGAGCCCACCGTCCCCCCAACGAATCTGGTGACGCCGACGCCCGGGCCGCTCACGCCTGAGCAGATCCAGCAGTACAAACCGAACGAGCTGGGGCAGATCCCTGTCCTTGAGTATCACCAGATCGGCGCAGTACCGGAACAATTCGTCCGGACGCCGGATCAGATGCGTGGCGATCTCCAGTGGCTCTACGATCACGGCTTTTACGTCGTCAATCTGAGCGACATTGTCAACGACACACTCAGTGTACCGGCCGGCAAGAAGCCGGTGGCGTTGACGTTTGATGACAGCCCCGCCGGGCAGTTTCGTCTGCAGAAGCTCGACACTGGCCAGTACCTGATCGATCCGGATTGCGCCGTCGGCATCATGGAATCGTTCTTCAACACCTACCCGGATTTCGGACGCGGCGGTCAGTTCGCCGTACTGCCACACATGCTGTTTGACTGGACGACCGAAGCTGCCGAGCCAGACCAGCAGCAGTTCGGCCAGATGAAGCTGCAATGGCTCCTGGACAACGGCTACGAGCTGGGGAATCACACGATCGACCACGTCAGCCTCGCCGGTCTGACGAACGACGAGATCATGTATCAGCTCGCCGAGGCGAACCTGGCGATTCAGCAACTCGTCCCGGGCGCGCCGGTGGACGCCATCACCCTGCCGTTTGGCATCTATCCCGACGGTGGCGACGACACGCTCTTCCGTGGATTTGATTACAAGGGGCAGCATTTCGTCTGGCAGTCTGCTCTGCTCGTCGGCGCAAACCCGACAGTCGTGCCAATTAGCACCGAGTGGGATCAATATGCAGTGGCGCGAATTCAGGCATTCGATGATGAGCTCAACAAATGGTTTGGGGTATTTGAGGACAATCCGGGTTTGCTGTACGTCAGCGATGGCGACCCGAATACCCTGACGATCCCAACCGATCTTCATCCATGGTTGGTCGGCACATTCAACGAAACCAAAGCCAACGGGCGGCAGATCGTTCGCTACTGACCTGTACAAACGGGTTACCGGACGAAGAACGCCGAATCGTCAACGAGCGAACCTGCAACAACATGTACGGTGCTACCGGCATGAACATGCTGTGCTCATGCCGGAATGCAGGTCGCAACATCGCTGATTCCGCATATAGATCGCAAATCCTGAATTGCGTCATCACAGTTGCGTCGCCTATCGTGCATCTCATGGTCACGATAGTGCATGATTACCGATGCAGTCTGGAGTACCATGATGCTGCTAACCAACGTGCTAAACGTGTGAAGTTATCGATGAAAGGCTAAAACCATGAAATATCGAAAGGTGACCGGCGAAGAGCGCGAACGGCTCCTCGGAAGCAAGAAGTCAACCGGTTTCAACTATCAGCCATATCTTGAGGTCATCGACAGCGCGAACGATGGTGAAGTCGTCGCGGTTGAGATTGATACACGCTACGAGCGCGGAGAGAAGATTCGCTTCAGCCGCGCCGCACGCTTGCGCGGAAAGTCGCTGACCTGGTTGACGCCGGCCGAAGATGACGAAGTCGTCTTCCAGCTTGGTCCGGCCAAGGCTCCGCGCAGCCGCTCGCGCAAGGCACCGATGGCCTAGCGCGGGCGCAGGCTAGTAGCCAGATTCGTTGTACGGATCGTGGCCGCGCTCATCACTCAGATGCACTTCGTCAGCCGGCTCGACGTGGACCGTCACGTCAGCCGGTTGGCCCAACAGCCCCTCGACACGCTGCGCAACGACACTCGCGATTTCGTGCGACATGTGGACCGACATGTCAGGATCGACCTGAATGTGCAGATCGACCCAGGTACGCCCCTCGCCGCCGCGCGAGCGGATGTTGTGCGTCCCCTGCACGCCGGGGACTGAACGCGCGACCGCTTCGATTTCCTCCGGCTCCGCCGCCACCGCGTCACTCAGGACGAACGTCGCATCGCGCACGATCTCCCATGCACCCCAGGCGATGGCCACGGCGATCACGAGCGTGATCGCGGCATCCGCCCAGGCGTAGCCAAGCGCGACGACGATCAACGCGCCGATGACGGAGAGCGACACGTAAATGTCGCTGGTTGTGTGGCGCGCATCGGCCATCAGCAGGCTACTGGCCAGCCGCTTACCGGCGCGCCGCTCCCAGATCGTTACCGTCAGATTGACTGCCAGCGTCACCAGCATGATGACGAAGCTGGCGGCAGATACTTCCGGCGAGTTGCCGGACTGCAGGCGGCCCAGTGCCTGCTGGACGAGCGTGAAGAGCGCCAGCAGCATCAACGCTGCAATCGCCAGCGAGGCGAGTGTTTCGTAGCGGTGGTGTCCATAGGGGTGGTCGCGATCCGGCGGGCGGGCGGCGATCGAGATCCCGATGAGCGCGACGACATTCCCCGACGCATCCAGGACGGAATGGAAGCCATCGGCGGCGATCGCCAGGGAGCCGCTGAGCAAGCCGAACGAGATCTTCGCGACTGCGACGAGCAGATTCAGCACCAGGATGATCGCCAGGATGCGACGGACTTCGGCTGTGCGTTTCGCGGGCGCGACGAAGCGTCGGCGCGATTCGGGTCGCGCCGCATCGGTCTGCTGCTGTTCGCTGGTCTTTACCATCACGACTCCGCTGCCCGACACAACAAATGGCCGGGCTATCCAGTCTATCGACCGGAGTAGCGGAAGTCAGGGGGCAATTTGCCGATTAGCGGCAGCGAATACGGGAAGGGCAGCCGCTCAAACCGCGGCTGCTTCCTCCGAGAACGATGCGTTCGTGAAGACTTCCTGGATGTCGTCGAGGTCCTCAAGCGCCTCAAGCAGCTTCATCGCCGTCTGCGCCTGCGATCCGTCGATATCGACCTGATTCTGCGGCACGCGGGTGACGTCCGCAGCCTCAACATCCAGGCCCGAGGCGCGCAACGTCTCGGCGACGGCGTTGACCTCGGCAGCCTCGGTGGTGATCACCACTTCGCCGTCTTCGGCGCTGACATCGGTTGCGCCGGCGTCGATCGCCTGCAGCTCAATCTCGTCCGGGTCGTGATCGCCGGCGGCGATGACAATCTGGCCGATCGTGTCGAACTGCCAGCCGACCGTGCCGGTCTCACCCAGCGACCCACCGTGGCGGTTGAACGCCTGGCGGACTTCGGCGGCGGTGCGATTGCGGTTGTCGGTCAGCGCAACGGCCATGACGGCGACGCCGCCCGGTCCGTAGCCCTCGTAGAAGACGGTCTGGTACTCGACACCATCGGCGCTCGCGCCGCTGCCCTTGGCGATGGCACGCTCGACGGTGTCACTGCCCATGCCCTCGCGCTTGGCGCGCTCCATCGCCAGCCGGAGACGCACGTTGATGTCCGGGTTCGGCCCGGCCTCACGCACGGCAACGTAGATTTCGCGGGAGATCTTGGAAAAGACCTGCCCCTTCTTGTGGTCGTTGGCGGCCTTCTGGCGCTTGATCTGCGCCCACTTGGAATGTCCGGCCATCGCGGTCGTCCTCCCTCACTCGGAACGGCGCGGCGCGGCAACCAGTCAGGCGCCGCTCGCCGGCGACTCGTAATGCGACCCGTAATTGTAGCAATTCACCGGAGCGTCAGGCCGGTGAGACACGTAACTGTGGCGAGAATGACGGTCGGCGTTCGTCAATCAGCAGGCTGGCGACGCTGCCGGCCAGCAACAACGCGATACAGGGTGCAAGCGCGATGTTGTACGAGCCGGTCATGTCATACGCCAACCCTCCAACGAACGCGCCGAGCGCGGCGAAGAGCTGATGGAACATCGTCGTATAGCCGAGGATCGACCCGACTGCACGGCGGCCATACAGGTCGATCACCGACGCCGATACGAGCGCACCGTTGGCGCGCGAAAGCCCGAACATCACGGCGAACAGATACAGCGCAGCCGTCGTATCAGCCGCCATCAGCACCGCGACGGAGGCGGCGCGCAGGAAGTACAGCCCGGCCAGCAGATGCTTGCGACCGATGCGGTCGGAGAGCGATCCGACGATCACACCGGAGATCAGGCTCGTGCCGCCGACGACGCCGAGCGCCGTGCCGGCCTGCGCCGCGGAGATGCCGCGGTCGGTCGCCAGTGCCACGACGTGCGTCATCAGCAGGTAGATCGTGAACCCGCAGCCCATAAAGCCGCCGATGAGCAGCCAGAACGAGCGGCTACGGAAGGCGATGCGGGTGTCCTGGCGGATCAGGTCGGCGGCCAGACAGGGATCGACAGGCTCTCTAGCCGGTTCAGGTTGGCCGCCCGCCTCACTATGGCCCTCCGGCGGCTCCGGCCGGGCGAGCAGGAAGAAACAGATCGGCACCAGCACCAGCGAGAATGCACCAATGACCGCGAAGGAGACGCGCCAGGAGAAGTTGATAATCAGGATCGTCGCCAGCGGCAGCAGGACGAGTTGCCCGAGGCCACCGCCGGTTGATGACACGCTGAGGGCCATGCCGCGGCGCTTCACGAACCAGCGCGCCAGCAATGCCGCGTTGGTCGACTGACCGGCAATACCAAAGCCCAGCCCGATGATGCCTCCATATACAAGATAGGCAAACCAGAGGCTGGAGGTGAACGCCATCAGGATCATGCCGAGACCGTTGAGCAACGCGCCGAGCGTCAGAACCAGGCGCGGCCCGTAGCGATCAGCCATCCGGCCGGCGAATGGCGGGATAACGGCCGAGACAACAGCGAAGAGTGACATCGCCAGCGCAAACGAGGAGCGATCCCAGCCAAAATCCTCGGTCATTGGTTTCAGGAATACGCCGAACGCCTGCGAAAGACCTGCTGTGAAGAACATCAGCAGGTAGGAAACAAAAAGGATGACCCATCCATAGTAGAATCCGCTAGAACGCTGTCGTGATTGTTCGCTCACCCTGTCCCCCGCGATTCAGCGATAATTGTTGAGAGGTGTAGCACGGAGCGCCGCTCGCTGTCGAGACTGGCTACCTGATTGAGGAGAAACCCAATGTCGAGTTCGAGACGGTCCAACCCCAAGCCGGTCATTGATGAGATTTCGAAGTTGACTGCGCCGGAAGCGTTCCGCAACGCGATCACAATGGATCCGTTCGCCAGCACCTACACTTTCGATTACGACGCCTATCGCGGAGCGCCGATCGATCCGGCTGACACCTATCCTGGCGGCACTGAAGTACCACTCAGCGGCTTCTACCTCGATATCGACGGCGCGGTTATTGACTACTACAACGAGGGGGATCTCTTCCCGCACCTCGGCCCCGGTGGCGGGCCCGGCGGGCATTATGTCTTCCTCACCGATCGCCGCAATGCGACCGTGTCCGACCTGCGCTTCATGGCCCTGCGGCGCGGCTGGCAGGGAAATGTTCGGGAGCTGCACAGCTTCTGGACCGGGCGTCCCCGCGAGCTGCACATTCGCTAGCCGCGGAGCGCCGTTTCAGTCACCGCCGCCGTAGGCCTGGTGAGCGCGGATTGTCGCGATGAGCACCTGATCCATGAAGTGGGTGAGATCCCCGGAAATCCGGGTCGCCCGCTGGCTCGGCAGGTGCTCGTCGAGTATCTGGGTGGATACCGACTGAATCACCGGCATGCGGAAGAACAGAAACGCCTCCAGCGCGTCGGCTGTCGTCAGCCCGACGCGCGCCGAGTAGTAGCCATACTCCCGCCCCAGCTCCCGCCCTTCGTCGAGAATCGTCTCCCGGTCGCTGCGCGCGCTGATGTAGCGGATGGTCAGATCGACCATGCGACGACCAAGTGGCCGCATCTCATCAAGCGTGCGCGCGTTGTAGGCGCGATACCACGGGCGATTGCGTGCCTGCGCGAGGTAGTCATGCTCGTAGGCCGACATCGAGCGCGTCGTCAGCATGCGCCGGTTGATGCCGCTGCGCTGGGTGTCGCCGGCGACTATCGCCTTCAGGTCGTCCTCGGCATAGCGGCGATGGCCGCCGGGGGTGCGAAAGACGGGTACCTTTCCACTGTCCGACCAGCGGCGGAGCGTCGATTGATCGACGCCGAGCATGCGGCAAGCCTGCTCGATCGATAGCCAGCGTGAACCGAGCGATGCCGGCTGATCGGCCGGCGGGCTTGCCTGACGCGCGGTCGATGCATCGTCTTCGGGAATGGGCAGATCCGCGTCATACGCGGTAGAAAACGCAGTCATGGGCGCTCCAGACATAGAGGCTGCGGATTCCGCGTGCCGTAGCTGGGCGAGAATGCAACCGATGCGGCATTGTCGGCGCGCACACATCTCCTGTCAACACGACAATTGAAAGGAATGACGGTGGCATCGTCACTCGGAGCCATTCAGCAACAGATCGACGATTGGGCACAACGCTACTGGAACGGGGAGTACTGGCCGCCGATCAACAACTTCGCGCGGCTGGCCGAGGAGGTCGGTGAGCTGGCCCGGGCGCTGAATCAGCACCACGGGCCGAAGCGCATCAAGCAGGGCGAAGCGGCAGCCGAGATCGGCGCGGAGCTGGCCGACGTGCTCTTCGCGCTCGTCTGCATCGCCAATAGCACCGGCGTCGATCTGCAGGCCGCCTGGGACGCGACACTGGAGAAGTACCGCGTGCGCGATGAAGAGCGTTCCAGCAGCAGCGACGCCTAGTACGGGCCGATGTTGTGCAACGAGGTCATGCCGCCATCGATCGCCAATGCGACGCCGGCGATGTACGAGGCGTCGTCGCTGGCAAGGAACACGGCAGCGCCGGCCATCTCGTCCGTCTGCGCCTGTCGCCCAACCGGCTGGATCGCGGCCTTGGCGTTGCGATCAGCCAGATGCTTCGCCGCATCCTCCGGGGTCATCCGCGCGCGTCGACCGCCGAGATCGGTATCGACGTAGCCCGGGCAGATGCAGTTCACGCGGATGTTCTCGCGCGTGTAATCGACGGCCATCTGGCGCGTCAGCATGATCAGGCCGCCCTTCGACGCGGCGTAGGGCGCGATGTTCGGCACAGCGATCAGGCCGTACGCGGACGCCACATGCACGATTGCGCCGCCACCGGCAGTCCGCAGATGCGGGATTGCGTACTTCGAGCAGTAGAACGGGCCGAGCAGATTGATGTCGATCACGCGGCGGAACTCATCGACCTCGATGTCTTCCAGCCGTTTGCCGGGGCCACCGATACCGGCGTCGTTCACCAGCACGTCCAGCCTTCCGGCCTCGCCGACAGCCGCCGCGACCATCGTCCTGGCCGATTCCGGGTCCGAGACGTCGCAAGCGATGAAGCGCGCATCGCTGCCATTGCTGCGGATCATCTCGACTGTCTCATTGCCGCCGGCCTCGTTGATGTCAGCAACGACGACGCTGGCACCTTCGACCGCGTAGCGCAGTGCAATCGCCCGCCCGATCCCCGACGCGCCACCCGTCACGATCGCGACCTTGTCCTGTAGCTTGCCTGCCACGCTGCACTCCCCTTCCGCCGTGAATGGCTACCGCACTCGTCCCTGCGTGGGTTCGTTAACCTAGCGGCGTTCCGGTCTGAGGAAGTCCGCCAGGCCGTCACCAATCAGGCTGAGGATAATGCCCGTCAGGACGATGGCAAGCCCTGGCAGAGCGCTCAGCCACCAGGCGGTTGTGATGAACTGGCGACCTTCGGTAATCATGACGCCCCATTCGGGAGCCGGTGGCTTTTCACCGAGGCCGAGGAATGACAGCGCCGCGGCCAGCAGGATGTACAGCGCAATATCAGCCATCGCGTAGACCACGGATGTCGTGATCACGTTGGGCAGCAGGTGCCGCCGCATGATGCGCCAGTCACTACTCCCCAGTGCGCGCGCTGCCTGCACATACTCTTTATTCTTCTCAACGAGGATTTCGCCACGAACCAGCCGGGCATAGATGATCCACGCTACCAGCGCGACGGCAATGAACATGTTCTGCAGGCCCGGTCCGCGAACTGCAACGATGGCGATCACCAGAATCAGGAACGGGAACGCCTGGACGACGTCGACGAGCCGCATGACGATCGTATCGATCCAGCCACCGTAGTACCCGGCCAGCATGCCCAGCGTCAGACCGATGATGAAGGGGGAGATGACGCTGATGATGCCGACGCGCAGGTCGATGCGCGCGCCGTACAGGACGCGCGAGAACACGTCGCGGCCGAGGTTGTCGGTGCCGAAGGGGTGCGCCCAGCTCGGCGACTGGAGTGCGTTCTGGTAGTCAAGCGCGTACGGATCAAACGGCGCGAGCAACGGCGCGGCCAGCGCGACGAGCACCAGCAGCAGGAAGAGCGAGAGGCCGAGCATCAGATTGCGATTCTGGCGCGCGCGTGCCCAGTTGCTGCGCGGCTTGCGCGCGCCGAGATCTGCGACGATCGCAGATTCAAGTGTGGTCGTTTCGGCGGACATCACGCGCCTTTCTCGTTCACCGCATCACCGATGTCGCGATCACCACGCAGGAGCGTAGGTCAGAAGCGGACGCGGGGATCGAGGAACGAATAGATAATGTCGGTCGCCAGGTTCACCAGAATCACCATGCAGGCGAAGATGATCGTGCCGGCCTGCAACATCGCGTAATCACGCGCGGTAATTGAGTCGACCAGCAACGCACCGGCACCCGGAAGGCCAAACACCTTCTCGGTGATGACTGTGCCGCCCATCAGTCCGCCAATGCTGATACCCAGCAGCGTGATTGTCGGAATGAGCGCGTTTCGCAGCACGTGCGTTGTCATCACCTGGCGCTCGGCGAGCCCTTTTGCTCGTGCCGACTTCACGTAGTCCTGGGTGAGTACTTCAAGGATGCTGTTGCGCAGGGCGCGAATGAGGATCGGTGCAATCGCCAGTGAGATCGTGAGAGACGGCAGAAACAGGTGGCGGAGATGACCGAGGAATCCGGTGCCATAGCCTGATACAGGGAATATCCCCAGCTTCACGCTAAACACGATGATGAACATGATGCCGACCCAGAACGACGGCATCACAAGCGTGACCATCAGTGCCGAGCGCACGATGTTGTCGAAGAGACTGTCCTTCTTCAGGGCCGCCAGAATACCCAGCGGCAGAGAAATCAGGATCGTCAGAACCACCGTATAGGCGACGACGAACAGCGACACCTTCAGGCGCGTGAACAAGATCTCGGTCACGGGTACGTCGTACCGCGTGGACTTGCCGAGATCGAGTCGGGTCAGATCACGCATGAAGTATGCGTACTGGACGTAGATCGGCTTGTCTAACCCCATGCTGTGGCGCAAACGCTCGATCGCCGGCTCCGTCGCACGCTCTCCAAGCATGGCAACGGCAGGGTCACCTGGTATCGCGCGGATCAGGAAAAACACGATGATCGTGATACCGAACAACACCGGGATCATCTGCACGAGCCGTCGCAGAATGTACTGGCCTCGACCCACCGTGCCCTCCATCAAGCGTGCAGGGAGCGCCCGAGAACGCCGCTCCCTGCACGCGGCTCAACGGTCGCTAGCCGTTGATCGAGACGTTACGGAAGTCGTACTGCCCCATCGGATGATGGAAGAAGCCCTGTACCTTGCTCGACAGCGCATCGACGTACGGCACAACGTAGAGGTAGACCCACGGAGCAGCGTCGCGATGGATCTGCTGAATCTCGTAGTAGATCTGGCGGCGCTTGTCCGGGTCGTGTTCTGTGCGGCCCTGATTGGCCAGCTCGATGGCGTGCGCGTCCTGCCAGCCGGTGTGGTAGTTATTCGTTGACTCCGGCAGGATCGCGTATGACACGATTTCATCCGGGTCGATGATGTCATTCGTCCAGCCGGTAATCTGCACCGCGAACTTCTCGTCACGGTAGTTCTGACGCTGGACGGTCGCTTCCAGCGGCGTGATCGTGACGTTGACGTTGAGCTTGGACCACATGTCCTTCACCGCCGTCGCGATGGCCGCCTGCTGGTCGTTCCCTGAGCGAATCTGGATCTCGACATCGAACCCGTCTGCGGCAGTCGATTTCGCCAACGCTTCCTTGGCTTTGTCCAGATCAAACGGGTATGCCTCCTGATCCGGATTCCAGAACAGCGAACCATTGGGCATGAACGAGTTCGACTCCTCGGCAACGCCGAACAGGATCGTGTCGATGATGGCCTTTTTATCGGTTGCATAATTCAGCGCCTGACGAACGTTAACGTCGCCAAGTGGCTCGTGCTGCGTCTGCAGGACCATGAAGTTGTTGTAGGTCGACAGCGAACGGATCACCTGCAGGTTCGGATCCTTGTCCAGGTCAGCGATGCGGTTGAACGGCACATCGCCCTGTCCAATGACCCCATCGACCTCGCCGCCCTGCAGCTGGAGGATCTGGCTGTTGACGTCCGGCACGACCGTCAGCGTCAGCTGATCGAGGAGCGGCATCCCCTCTTCCCAGTAGTGCTCGTTCTTTACCAGCGTCATCGACTCAGCCTTCTTCCACTCCTTAAGAGCGAAGGGGCCGGTGCCCATGCACTGATCGACGAGCGACTCGACGCCAACCGAGTCAGCGAACGCCTTCGAGACGATGCTGGCGTTGAACATCGAGATGTCAGACAGGAATGGCGCCCACGGCTGATTCAGTGTGACCACGACGGTCGAGTCATCGGGAGTCTCGACGTTTGCGACCTGCGTGAGGGTGAATGTCCACGGGCTGTCTTCTGTATCCCGCGCGCGCTCGATCGACCACTTGATGTCCTCGGTGGTCAGGTCACTACCATCCGAGTACTTCACCCCTTGCCGGATGGTGAACGTGTATGTCAGGTTGTCGTCTGAGACGCTCCAGTCGGTGGCCAGTCCCGGCAGAAGGTCGATGCCCTGCTGGTCTACGCGAATGAGCTGGTCGTAGATGCTCATGAAGATCCAGATGTTGATGTTGCCGTCCTGCGTGACTGGATCGAGATTCTCTGAATCGACCTGGCGAGAGAATGTCACCGCGCCACCCGCTGCGCCGGTTGGGGCGCTCGTCGGCGACGACTCCGCGACCGGACTGCCGCCAGCGCTGGTGGTCGGCGTGACATTCTGATTGATCGTGACGCCGCCGCTCGTCGGCGACGACTCTGCAGCTCCGGATGACGAGGCATTTGTCGCGGTCGAATCAGCGCCATTGTCATCGTCCCCGCCGCACGCAGCGAGGACGGCTGCGATCGCGGGAGCGCTGAGGCCAAGCGCTGCTGCACGCTTGATAAAGTCACGGCGGCTGAGGTGGCCCGCCTCAAGGTGAGCTTGAAGCGTCTGAAGCCAGAGTTGGTTCATGTGGGGCGTCCCTTTCTGCATGAGTGCATTTCACATTGCTGGCACGCCGATGGTGTCAGCCCCAATGGGGAGAAGGCACTTCCGACTTCTACGGCCTCCGATCTCTCGTGTGTGCGAGCTCAATTTCCTGCTCGTCGCAGTCGGGAGAGGACATGCGAACATGGGGAGTAGCGTGGCGTTGCGCCTCCTGGAGAAGCGCTCCCCAGTGAAATTCCATCTTCTCAACGGCCAGGATGACCGATGTCTCGACGCTCGTGACACCGGGGATGGGCGCCAGACGGTCGCGAATAAACTCGTGAAGATGTGTCGACGATGCGAAGTACGCCTCAGCGACCAGGTCGTACGGCCCGGTTGTCACGGCGAGCCAGCGAACTTCCGTAAGCCGCCCAACGGCGTCAATCACTCCCTGATAGTTGGCCAGGTCCACTTTCAGATTGAGATGGACGTGCATGTTCAGGCCGAGGCGCTCTGAATTGGCATAGCCCGCGAACCGCACGATCTCATTACGGATGAGCACATCAAGCCGGCGTTGCACGGTCGACTTCGGGATACCGAGCTCGCGCGATACCTCAGCGACCGGCTTGCGGCCATCCGGTTGCAGCGCATCCAGGATCCGCAGGTCCAGCTCATCGACCTGATAGCTACCACTATCCACTGCCGCTGACATCTTCCGGCCGCTCCACGCATCGAATGTTGCTCAATGTGTCGCGCATCGTACGATTCGTGGGCGATTGTGTCAACAACACCCGCTTTCAGGTCTAAATTTCCATACTCATGGCCTCTTCTGCGCTCCCCGCCTACGAAGCGCTACGCGCCAGGTAGTAGCTCGCCAGGAACGTGCGATAGGCGCTGATGGCGTCCGGGGAGCTGAAGCGGACGGTGCGGTCGCCAATGCGTTCGACGGTTGGGATGAGCGCCGAGAGGTCGGCCTCGGGAGAGTAGTAAAAGTCGATCTCGATATCGACCGGTGTCTCCACCTTCAGTGGCTGGAATTCGTCACGCTGGAGCCGCTCGACGGCCTCGCGTGCAGCGGCGCGGATCAGGCGACGAGCTTCCTCCGGGTGTACGGAGTCGCCGGCCAGACGCGAGATGCCGCGCTTCACCGAGACGCCGACGTGCGGGCCGAGGAGTGTTTCGGCGTCGCGGATGGCGGCGTCATCGCCGGTCACGAGAGCGACCGGCACGCCGTAGTGCCCAGCCACCGAGGCGATCAGGCCGGTTTCGCTATACACCTGTCCGTTATAGCGCAGCTCGTAGGGATGGAAAGCGTGGTTGAGGACGCCGTCGCGGACACCGGCGGCGGCGTGGAAGCCGACGAGAAAGACGGCATCGAACGTCTCGTCCAGGCCCTCGACCATGAACATGTGCTTGACTCGACCCTGGATCAGGCGCGCCTTCTGGTGCAGCTCGGCCGGGACGATATTGCGCATCAGCGCGTGGCTGTCGTTAACAACGATCTCGGTCGCGCCCGCTTCCAGCGCACCCTCGATGGCAGCATTGGCTTCGGCCGTCATCAGGCGGCGGCCCATCTCGTACTCTGCGCCACCGGCAATGTTGCCTTGCTCGCGGGCGACGATGCCGGCGCAGCCTTCGATATCGACGGATATGTAGATCTTCATCCTGCTCCTCCTCACGTTTCGACGTCACTGGTGGGGCATCATACGGGCAGATCACGATCCATGAGCATGAGGAGCGACGGATGGACGAGGAACAGCGGCTGACGCACTTTGATACTGCTGGGCGCGCGCGGATGGTCGATGTCGGTGACAAGGCCGAGACGCATCGTGTCGCAATCGCACGCGGGCGGGTCAGCATGCAGCCAGAGACACTCCGCACAATCGTCGAGGGCCGCGCCGGCAAGGGCGACGTACTCGGAGTCGCGCAGGTCGCGGCGATCATGGGAACGAAGCGCACTGCCGACCTGGTGCCGATGTGCCATCCGCTGCCGATCACGGCTGTCGATGTCGCACTCACGCCCGACGAAGATACGTCGGCGGTGCTGATCGAGGCGCGTGTCGAGACACGCGGAAAGACGGGCGTTGAGATGGAGGCGCTGACGGCGGTATCGGTCGCAGCGCTAACGGTCTACGACATGGTCAAGGCGATCGATCGGGGCATGCGCATCGAGGATATCCATCTGGTTCATAAGCGCGGCGGGCGTAGTGGCGAGTGGAACGCGGGGGGCGAGCCGACCGTGTGATACGGTTTTGTCGAGGAGTTGAGACGAGCCGACGGGCGTCGCATCGTGCGTTCAAGACTATGACTCGACCTGCCTGGCCAATTCAACGAGCGCTTGCCATGATACCGGCCACACTGGTTGTCGGGCTCCTGATGTTCCCGACGATCTGCTTCTGTGGTGGCAAGACTCCGCACAGCCACGCACTCTTCCTGCTTTCGAATCACGATCACCACGCCGAAGCGAGCGCCGCCGAGCGACACAGTATGCACGACCACCACGAGCACGGTGACCACGCGGACGATCCACAGCCAAAGCAGAGTGTCGCCGCACGACGGGCGACAGCCGCGGCGCAACAGGTCTCTGTTCAAGCACCGGCGTCTGAGGGTGGTATCGGCATGCCGCTGAGCGTCATGATTCCGATCACGCATATCTTCGGAACTGTTTCCGGTCCTGCAATGCAGTATCAGGTCGTTCGAATTGCGCTCGGGGTGAATCTGCTCCCGGATACGCCACCTCCGCGTCTGCGCCTCACGTATTCCCTCTGATTCATGACATATATGGACGTCGGTATCTGAAGCCGACGCATATACGGGAGGCCAGATGAGACTCACGAAGTCGATGATGCGGGCTGCACTCAGCGCTGTCACGCTGTCAATCATTCTGTCAATCGTCTTTGCCGGTGCCGCGAGCGCCCACGCGCACGTGCACGTCGGCGACTATGAGCTGACCGTCGGCTTCACCGGCGAACCGGCGCTGGTGAACCAGCCGAATGGCCTGGACCTGCGGGTTGCTAAGGGTGAGGGTGACTCGGCGACGCCGGTCGAGGGTCTTGAGGAGACGCTCAAGGCTGAGATCTCGGTTGGCGGTCAGACAATGCAGCTGCCGCTGCGCGGCGTCTGGAACACGCCGGGCTCGTACACGTCCGACATCATCCCGACCGAGGTCGGTGCCTACACGATCCGCATCTACGGCACGATTGAGGGCACGGAGGTTGACGAATCGATCACAGCCGGGCCGGACACGTTCTCCGAGATTGAGCCGACTGATGACATCTCATTCCCGGCTGTTGCGTCAAGCGCCAGCGCAGATGACGATAGCGACTCGTCGCAGACACTGGCGATCGCCGGACTGGTTGCCGGGCTGCTCGGACTGGCAACTGGCGGGTTCGCGCTGATGCGATCCCGACCGGCGACCGCAGGTGGCCCAGCGTCGTCAACCACAGACGAGGATATGTAGCACGATGTCCCCAGCGATTCTGGGGAAGGCAGGATGGCGCTGGTGCGCCATCCTGCTGATCCTCGCTGGCGTAGCGGTCGCCGGTACATTCGGAGCCGACCGCACCTCGGCCCATGCGTTCCTCGACCGCAGCACGCCAGAAGCGAATGCTGTCGTTCCAGAGCAGCCGGATGAAGTCCGCCTCTGGTTCACTGAACCGCTGGAGTCGAATTTCAGCAGAGCGAATCTGTATGACTCCAATGGTAATCAGATCGAAACACCGCCCAGTCGGGTGGAGAACGGCAACGAGATCGTTCTGCCACTGCCCGATGGCCTGCCGCGCGGCACCTACACCGTCCAGTTCGCCAACGTCTCGGCTGCCGACGGACATCCACAGCAGGGATACCTGCCGTTCACCATCGGCGATCAGTCCGACATCGTCGTACCGGCCAGCCCGGAGACGTACGACTTCAGCCAGCCACCGATCTGGCTCAGCGGTATCGCCCGCTGGCTGGCGCTACTCGGCATCAGCGGGGCAATCGGCGGGTGCGCCTGCTGGCTCTGGGTGGTGCGGTCCGCGTCTGTCGGATTGTCCGACGAGCGCCGCCGTCTTCTCGGCGCGCGCACGCAGCGCCTGGTGCTGTACGGCATCGGCGTCGCGATCACCGGCAGCCTGCTGGCGCTTGTGTTGCAGGTCTGGGGAGCCGGCGACGGCTTCAGGCCGGGCGCGTTCTTCAATGTGATCTTCGATACGCGCTATGGTCGCTTCTGGCTGATGCGCGTCTCGCTGGCGCTGCTACTGGCATGGGCGCTGATGCTGGATGAGTTGTGGCAGGACGAGATCTCTCCGCGACTCAGCGCCGGAATACTCGCCCTCAGCGGCGCAGCGCTCCTCCCCTACGCGCTCGTCTCGCACGCCGCCGCCTTCCCGACTGGCAGCCGCACAGCTATCGCGATGGACTGGGTTCACCTGGCGGCGTCGACAGTGTGGCTCGGTGGGGTCGCGACGCTGCTGATCGTACTGATCTACGGACTGCGTGGTGTCCCGCGCCAGCAGCGGCACGAGACCTACGCCATCGCCGTCGAGCGCTTCTCGACTCTCGCAATCGCCAGCGTCATCCTGCTGATGATCACGGGCTTTTACAGTGCCTGGCTGGAGGTGGGGAATCTCTACGCCCTGCGCAACACCGGCTACGGGCAGGTGCTGGCAATCAAGCTGGCGCTGTTCGTCGTCCTGCTGGCACTGGGCTTCATCAACCAGCGACTGATCGGGCCGCGGCTGCGGACATCTGCTGCCAGCGGCAAGCAGTTCGGTCGCGCGATTGCCGCCGAGACGATGGTGGCGCTCGGCGTCCTGTTCGCCGTCGGACTGCTGATCGGGATGCCGACCGCGCGCGAGGTCGTCCGCAATCGGGCGGAGCGTACGACGTTCCACTTTGACAGCGGCCCAGTTCACGCGGTCGTTTATCTCGCACCAGGGTCGGTCGGGGTCAACACCTACACCGTCGACCTGGCATTCGACGGTCGGCCCGCTTCAGACGACGTTTCGCTGCTGATGCGCTTCGAGCGCAACGACGACACGTCGATTGAGGGGATCCGGGAAGTCGAGCTGGCGCACCTCAACGGCCCGCGCTACCAGGCAGAGGGCGCTGAGCTCAGCGTCGTCGGCGAGTGGGATCTCACGCTGATCGTGCGGCCGCCGAATGCCGCCGAGACGCGCTTCACCCGCCAACTGGATGTCCCGAAGGTGCCGCCGGCCTCGACGATACCCGGCACGCCGCCGACGTTCAGCGGGGCGATCGCGCCACTCGCGGCGCTGTTCGGGGCGCTGGCGATCACGCTGATTGTCATCGGACTGCGGCGGCCACTGTTCGGCTTGTCGCGGTTGACGGTCGTGGCGACCGGACTAGGGCTCGTCCTCGTCGCTGGACTCATCCTCTGGCTGACGATCGACCCGACGCCGGAGCGCACATCCGCCGCTGTCTCCGGGCACGACCCGCCGGTGACGGCTGTCGTGGCACATGAAACGGAAGGATGGTCCATCGCGCAGTAGACTTCCCGGGAGCTACTCGTGGAAGGAGCGCCGGTGGTACCGCGCCTGACATGTCGTCGTTATGTCGTGCCGCTGCGCGAGGGTGGATCGTTGCCGGCGGTGGTCGATACCGTTGAGGACGGGCAATTCGTCGTCAAGCTTCGCGGCGCGGGGCAGGGGGAGCGCGCGCTGATCGCGGAACTGATCGTTGCGCGGCTGGCGCGGACGCTCGGGTTGCCTGTCCCGGACGATGCCATCCTGATACTCGGCGAGGGGTTCGGCAAAGGTGAGCCGGACCCCGAAATCCAGGATGTGCTGCGCTGGAGCGTCGGGCTGAATTTCGGCCTGCGCTGGCTCCCCGGCGCGTTGCCGTTCGACCCGGCGGTCGAAAGCAACGTGTCGCCCGATCTGGCGGCAGAGATCGTCTGGCTCGACGCCTGGCTGACAAACATCGACCGCACGCCGCGCAACCCGAACCTGCTGGTCTGGCAGGGTGGTCTCTGGCTGATCGATCATGGAGCGGCGCTCTATATCCATCACAGCTGGGCCGGCTGGGAGACCCGCGTGCAGTCTGCGTTTCCGCAGATCAAGGATCACATCCTGCTGCCGCTGGCCGGCGATCTCCGCGCGGCTGACGAACGGATGCGCTCGCGCCTGACACTGGACAGCATTCGCGCGGTCGTCGACGATGTGCCGGACGAGTGGCTGGCCGGCGACAGCCAGTTCAGCAGCATCGAGGAACATCGCGAGCGCTACGTCACCTATCTTGACACGCGGCTCAATGGACCGCGTGCCTGGCTCCAGGAGGCGATTGATGCACGAGAGCGTGGCCCGGACACCTACCAGCCCCGACTCACCCACCGGGTGGTATAGCTACGCCGTCGTCCGCATCGTGCCACGCATCGATCGTGGCGAGTGCATCAACGTCGGTATTATCCTGTTCGCCCGTGAGCAGGGCTTTCTCGATGCGCGCATTGAACTGGACGCCGAGCGGCTGCAGCTGCTCGACCCGGGCGTCGACCTGGAGCGTGTCGAGCGCCACCTGGCGACGTTCCAGGCGATCGCCAGAGGGGATAGCGCGGCAGGTGGGACCATGGCCGAGTGGCCACCGTCCGAGCGCTTCCACTGGCTGACTGCCCCGCGCAGCACAATCATCCAGACGTCGCCGGTGCATATCGGTGCGACCGACGATCCGGCTGGCGCGATCGAAATGCTGCTCGATACGCTGGTCCGCCGACCAGCGCCGAACTGACGCACGACACGCAAGGAAGATGTCATGATACGCCGCTCGCCATTGCATCCGGATCCGCAGGAACTGTATGCGGACTGGGCCAGGATTGTTGCTGCGGAGAAGGAGCAGGTCGAGCGCCTGCGTGAGTGGCAGGAGGCGGACTACTACGCGCCGGTCGCCCACCACTTCGCCGTCGATCCGCATCGCACTGATGATCCGGTGCTGGACGTCCTCTACAGCCTCGGCGGGCCCGGCACACGCTGGCTGGACATCGGCGCAGGCGGGGGCAGATACGCGCTGCCGCTGGCCGTCTCCGGTCGTCCGGTTGTGGCGGTCGAGCCCAGCGAATCGATGCGCGCCGTCCTGCAGCAGGGCATCGAGGATCACAACGTCTCCAACATCGACATCGTTGCCGGACGCTGGCCGGCTGTCGCCGATGGCATCACGGTCGATGCCACACTGATGGCGCACGTCAACTACGACCTGCCGAACATCGGCGAGGTGCTGGACGCAGCCGAAGCGGCGGCGAGCCAGTGGTGTTGCGTCGTCACGATGGATCGCGCACCATCCGGCGGCTACGTCGAGCTCTGGGAAGCGGTCCACGGTGAGGAGCGCTATCTGCTGCCGGCCATGCGCGAGTTGCTGCAGGTGCTCCTGGCGCGTGGTGCGACGCCGGAAGTGCAGATCGTCGAGCGCCAGTTCCGCGTGATGGACGAAGAGGACATGCGCTCCAATGCCCGCCGACGCCTCTGGCTGTCGGAGGGCTCGGAGAAGGACCAGAAGCTGCAGCGGCTGATCGATGGCATGCTGGCGCGCGGGGAGAGCGACTGGGGCTTCCCGAGCGCGATCGCCGTGATCACGTGGCAACCGCCGTCCGAAGACGAGAAGAAGGGGGTCGCTGGTGCGCATTGAGCAGCGCCTCGCTGAGATGGGACTGGTTCTGCCGCCGCCAGTGTCGGTACAGCTCCCGTTCCCCTGGGTCCGTGCACGAGGCAAGCGGGTGTTCATCTCCGGCCACGGCCCGCAGTTGCCCGACGGCTCGCTGGCCGGGCCGTTTGGCAAGGTCGGTGGCGAGCTGACGATGGAGGACGGCTATCAGGCCGCGCGGCTGACAGCGCTGGCGATCCTCGGCAGCCTCCAGCGCGAGCTCGGCGACCTCGACCGCATCACGGCCTGGCTGCGCGTCTTCGGCATGGTCAACGTCGCGCCCGGCTTCAACCAGACTCCGTCAGTCATCAACGGCTTCTCTGATCTGATCCTGGAGCTCTGGGGCGAGGAGATCGGCCAGCATGCGCGCTCGGCCGTCGGCATGGCGGCGCTGCCGTTCGACATTGCGGTCGAGATCGAGGCGGAAGTGGAGATAGACGGGGGCTAGAGCGTGGCCCTCACCCCCCTGCCGCTGCCCGGGTGCCCCTTGGGCGATGGCTCCCACCCCCTCTCCCAATGCAGGGAGAGGGGGTGTCTTGTATCTCGCGGGGTGGCTGCCGCTTTGCGTGGCGTGCTCTTCTCTTGCGTTCTGTTCGGCATGGTGGTATTCCCACCGTAGCGAGAATCGATGAGGAGGCTACTATGCCAAGCAGTTCGAATCGCAGAAGGATCGAGATTCCGGCTGGGTTGTATGAGCGGTTGCGCGAGCGGGCTGAAGAGCGGGAGATTCCGGTCGCGGCATATGTCACCTGGCTGCTGAGTGAAGCGCTCGAAGGTGGACTGCGGCAGCAGTTGCACCCGACGACCGATCAGCGCCTTGATGAGGTGCTCGCGATCGTGCGGCAGATGCAGGCGGATCAGCAGGCGCAGACGGCACGCGAGTATGTGCGCTTGCGCTTGCCAGATGACTACACGCCACTGAGAGGACCGAGTGATTCGGGGCAGATGTCGCGGCATCGCGACCGGCTCATCGTCGAGTTGCGGCAGCAAGCGGAGGGCGAGACATGAGTGCCGAACGCCTGCGACGGACGCTAGTTGCGGGACTGCGCCGCAACCGTTTCCTCAATGACCGTGAGGTCGAGCAGGTGTTTCTGCGCGTGCCACGCGAGGTATTCCTGCCCGATGTTGCTCTGGAAGACGTCTACCGCGATGCGGCGATTCTGATCAAGGAGCAGGGCGGAGTCGGGGTATCGTCGTCTTCCCAGCCGGCGATCATGGCGATCATGCTGGAGATGCTCGATGTTCGGCCAGGGCACCGCGTGCTGGAAATCGGGGCTGGGTCCGGCTACAACGCTGCGCTGCTGCGCGAGCTCGTTGGCCCGGGTGGCCAGGTGACGACAATCGAGATTGACGCCGAGGTGGCCCAGTGGGCGCGTGAGCGCCTGGACACCGCGGGTTATACCGATGTCGACGTGCATGAGGCGGACGGCGCGCTCGGCTGGCCGGCCGGCGCACCGTGGGATCGGATCATTGCCACGGTCGGCGCAGCCGACATCGCGCCGGCCTGGGTGGATCAGCTACACGACGGCGGCATTCTCGTCCTGCCGCTCGGCATCGGACCGCTGCAGGCAGTCGTCAGCCTGGAGCGCCGGGGACAGCGGCTCGTGTCGCGCGGAGTGGAGCCGGCCGGGTTCATCCGCATGCGCGGCCAGATGGCCGACCAGATGGGGCAGTATGAGGTCGCGTCGGGCGTCTATCTGGTGACCGAGAGCGCGGAGACAGCCGACCGCGTGTCGGTTCTGCTGCGCACATCGCCGCTAAACGAATCGTGGGCATACGGGCCACGCGACGGCCTGTTTGCGTTCGCTGTCGTGAGCGGCAGCCCGGTCGTCGCGCTGTGGTCAACGAATGCCGACATCGGATTCACCGGCGCGGCTTACGGACGGCTGAGCCAGGATGGGCGCGGTCTAGCGATCGTCAGTGATTCGACGCTGGGCAGCAGGCTGCTGATCTATGGCGACGCCAACGCCGGTGCAGATCTTCAGGCTGACGAAGCGCACTGGGTGAATGTCGGGAAGCCGGGGCTGCGCGACTTCCACATAGCAGCCTGGCCACGGGGCATGGCCCCGCAGCCAGGATCGGGACGACTCACCTACGAGCTGCCAAGCTGGACGCTCGTCATCGACTGGCAGACCGCCGGGCGCTAGCCTCTGGCGGCAAGCTTCTCTCGCCAGGCATCGCGGCCGGCGAGCCACTCGTCGCGCAGGATGTCGAACAGCAGCGTATCGCGATAGACGCCGTCCTTGATGTCGTCCCACTTGATGCGGCCGGCCGGTCGGTAGCCCTGCTTCTGGACAGCCGCCGCCGAGCGTGTGTTCGGCTCCCAGACATACGAGATGAGCGAGTGCATCTGCAGGTGATCGAACGCGTACTCCAGCAGCAGGTGCTTGGCCTCGGTGCCGTAGCCCTGGCTGCGGTAGGCGGGATCGTGAATCCAGGCACCGGTTTCGGCGTGGCGATTGATCCAGTCGATGTCGAACAGCTGGAAGGTGCCGATCGGCACGTCATCGCTCACCAGGCACGCGGTCAGCCAGATGTCGGATGGCGGCTGGTTCTTGTAGATGTCGTCCATCAACGACTCGAAGGCGAGCGGGCTGAATGGCACCCGGCCACGATCCATGAACGTCTCGGACTCAAGCGATTGAAAGCGGGAGACGGCTTCGCCATCCGACTTCTCGCTGGGGCGCAGATAGATCCTGGGGCCAACAACGAGCGGATTACGCATTGCCAGTCTCCTCGTTCTCGAATCGCCAGTTGCCGTTGATCATCTGGTAGAAATACAGATCGGCCCAGCCACCGGGGCGCGCGATGTGTTCGCGCAAGCGAACGGCTTGTGTCATGCCGATAGCCTCAGCGGCGGCGATCTCTTCCGTCTCGTCGCTGACGATCTCGACGGTCGTCGTAAGCATCTCGCGCTCACTGGCAAGCCAGGGGACGACGAACGTCAGCACGTCAGCGCGGATCGCTCCGGCGTCCTCAACAAACGGCGCGACATGGATGTTGACTTGCGAGTGTCGCCCGTTCGTCCAGACCTTGACCGAGCCGACGATCTCGTCATCGCTCGCTTCCGGTGTCGCCGCGCCATCAATGCGGACGATCGCGTAGTACATCGTGCGGCCCCACATGCCGGCCTTATGGGTTTCCTTCAGCCATTCCTCGGCCCGGGCGGAATCGAGCGGATAGGGCGAGGGATGCCAGCGGCCGGCGGTGTCCTTGTCGGCAAGCGTCAGCGGTCGCAATGCAGCAACCTGACCTGTGAGATATTGAACGCGCATGTGCAGGTCGCTCCTTCAGCGTTTCAAGGCATCGTGCAAGAGAACCGAACTAGTATAGCCGGGGGTGTCGACCGACCTTTGTATTCCCCAACATGGCACACACAATCAGATCCCGCCTCACCCGATCGACTGGTGGGGCGGGATCTGTGGACTGAGCGAGCTAGTACAGGCGGACGTTCGACTCAGCGAGGCGCTTGTCGATGTCAGCACCAGTCTCGTTCTCCGGTCGCGTCTGATCGGCGATGATCTGGCCGAGCGTTGGCAACGAGGCGCGATCCGGCCAGGTCTCGGCTTCCCAGAGGCGCGAGCGGCGGAAGGCGCGCGCGCAATGGAAGAAGACCTCTTCAACCTCGACAACGACGGCGAACAGTGGCGTCTTACCATTGACCGCCATCTGGCCGAGCAGTTCGGGGTCGTCGGTCACGTATGCGCCGCCATTCACTCGCAGCGTCTCGTCCATGCCCGGAACAAGGAAGAGCAGGCCGGCGTGCGGGTTCTCCATCAGGTTCTGCATCGAGTCGATGCGCTTGTTCCCTGGTCGGTCGGCAATGGCAATTGTCTTGTCATCGATGACCTTGACGAAGCCGGGACCATCGCCGCGCGGTGTGACATCGCAACGACCTTCGGCGTTTGATGTTGCCAGCAGAACAAACGGCGAAGCGGCAATGATTGTACGGCAATGCTCGTCCAGCGCCGGCAACTGCTTTCGCATAACGATGCTGTCCGGCGGCGGGGCCGGAATCGCCGCCCTGAGCTCTTCAACGCTCGACACACGTCGCCAGGTCGTCGTCACCATCCGAATATAGCTCCCCCGTATGTCCGACTTCAGATCATGCGACAGTATCACACGCAAGCGAAAAACGGGACATCCGGCGCAGTCTCACAGGATTCCTGGCCGGCGCTCACTCAGTGGTCAATGCGTTGGACTGGATACGTACCAGTCTCGCTCCAGATCAACCTCCGCGCTGCCAGATCCAGGAAGATCTCAATCGGTATCAGGCTTCCATCGTGAACGATATTGTGCTGCTCCAGCAGGTCAATACCGCCACCGTGAAGCTGCCACGTCCCGTGCCAGCCTTCGCCGGGTACGTCCGGGTCACCCTTCCAGGTACGGATGTACATCTCTCCATTGATCTTCGTATGCAGCCTCGCCATGCCTCGATCCTTTCGGTACGCAACGGGTTTGCGTTCAGCATCGCCTGGCGGAGGGAAGAGGCTGCTTCCCGTCTACGGCACGACAATCTGCCACGGGTAGTCGACGATGATCTCGCCACCGCCCTCGTAGATCTCAACGACGCCGGTTACGCAGATCGTCGTATCTGCGAAGATTTCCTCCGGCGGCTGATCGAAGCGGAAGCGGGCATCGATCCAGAGCAGGACGGTGAACCGTTCCGGATCCGGATAGGCGCGGCCGATGTTGAGAAAGGTTGGCTTACCGCGGCTCTCACTCGCCCAGGCCGTGCTCATGACCGGCCCAATGATGGTGATCTCCTGCCCGACGTAGTTCAGCGCCTGATCCCACGACACCGCGCCAGGGCAGACATCAGGCGTCGGAGAAGGGGTTGGCTCGGGCGGAACCTCGGTCGGCGTCGGCGGCACGAACAGCACCGTCGGCGATGGCGATGGCAGTGACGTCGGCTGTCGCGCCGGTTGTGTCGGCGCGATAGCTACCGGCGTTACCCGCACCTGAGTCGGCGACACGGTCGCAGTCGGAGCAGTCGTTGCTGTTGGCATTGGCGTGGCCGTCGGCATCGCCTCACCGCAGCCGGATGCCAGGAGGGCAAGAATGACGAGCCCTGCACATGGCAGCAGACGCGCGCGCTTCACAACGCGGTCTCCGTTCGCTGAATCTCGCACACAAAGGTTGTGAGAGCATAGCACGCGCGATCGCGGAAATGGTCTCGTCGCGCGGAACCCGAAGTGGCTCTTGTCAGCGATCCTGTTTGGGCGACGATAGCCGGGACGTGGGAAAGGATGGCAATACATGAGCGAACGACCGTTTGGCGAGGCACTGTCGGATGAGGTGTTGACGCGCGCGGCGCAACTGCCAGTGAAGCCGGACCCGGTAATTCTGGACGGCAAGCGTGTGCGCCTGCGCCCCCTCGACTTCGAGCGCGACATTGAGCCGCTTCATGCGAGGTCTAACGGGCAACCCGCTCAACTTGGAGAGCGCAGCATCGACGCCTACGATCCCGATGCCGAGGTCTGGCGCTATATGCCAGCCGGGCCGTTTGCGACATCCGCCGATCTCGCCGCATATTTGCGCGGCCTCGACAACACGCCGAATCTGCGCCTGCTCTGCGTGGATGACATCGCGACCGGCGAGCAAGTCGGCGCAGTCACGCTGATGAGCAACTTCCCAGAACACCTGAAGATCGAGCTGGGCAACATCTGGTACAGCCCGCTCGTGCAGGGGACCGGTGCGAATCGCGAGGCGACCTACCTGATGCTGGCGCACGCATTCGGGCTGGGCTATCGCCGTGTCGAGTGGAAGTGCGACGCGCTCAACGCGCGCTCGCGCTACACCGCCGAACGCATGGGATTCACCTTCGAGGGGATTCAGGACGCCCACTTCATCGTCAAGGGACGCAATCGCGATACAGCCTGGTTCCGCATTCTCGACCACGAATGGCCGGACGTGAAGGCACGCCTTGAGGCGATGATGGGGTGAAAATGTAGGGGCGTATCGCATACGCCCGTTTAGCCACTGACCCGCAGGCGAGGCATCCACTGCGTTCAGGCTTCGCCACGAACATGCCGCAAACCTGGCCGGGCGTATGCGATTCGCCCTTTCAAATCGGGCAGGCGAGTCGTCCTTCTGGCCCGTCATCCGTCAGGCGTACAAGGCCTCGCGGATCGTGCTGATCTGCTGGCGAAGGGCGGTGTTGGTTTCGATCTCGCGCTCCATTTTGGCGATGCCGTGCATGACGGTGGAGTGGTCGCGGCCGCCGAGGAGTGTGCCGATCTCGACCAGCGACGAGCCGGTTTCTTCGCGCAAGATATACATCGCTACCTGTCGCGGTAGTACGACATCCTTGCTGCGCCCGCGGCCACGTAGATCGTTCAGCGTTGCCTTGTAAAAACCGGTGACTTCTTCCAGCACCCGCTCAGGCGTGATCTGCGCCCGGCGTGCTTCCAGCGCCGAATCGTTGAGCGCCTGAATGGCGATCTCCATCCGGATTGGCGAATTGAAGAGCTGGGCCAGCGCGATGATCTTGTTGAGCGCGCCTTCAAGCTCACGGATGTTCGACTGCACCTTGCGGGCGACGTACTCAAGCACGTCGCTGGGGACGTGGACACCGAGTGATTGTCCCTTGCGCGACAGGATCGCCGTGCGCGTCTCGATGTCCGGCGGCTGCACGTCGACGATCAGGCCGCCCTCGAACCGTGAGCGCAGGCGCTCGGCGAGCGTCGGGATCGCCTTCGGTGGTCGGTCGGAGGAGACGATGATCTGGCGGCCGGACTGAAACAAGTCGTTGAAGGTGTGGAAGAACTCTTCCTGCGTCGCTTCCTTACCGGCGATGAACTGGATGTCATCAATCATCAGAATGTCGGCCGAGCGGTAGCGATCGCGGAACTCGTCGGTGCGCTGGCTCATGATCGACTTGATCATGTCGTTGGTGAATTTTTCCGAGGAGACGTAGAGCACGCTCGTCTCCGGCCGCTGATCCATAGCGCGATGCCCGACAGCGTGCATGAGGTGCGTCTTGCCCAGCCCGACCCCACCGTAGATGAAGAGCGGGTTGAACGCCTGGGCGGGCTTGTCGCCGACGGCCATCGCGGCGGCGTGGGCCAGCCGGTTCGACTGCCCGACGACGAACGTGTCGAAGGTATAACCGGGGTTCAGACCCGGACGCGCATCGGGAGCCAGCGTCATCTGATGTGTTTCCGGTTGTGGAGCGGGACTCTTTTCGCGCGCCCCCGGCGGTGTCGGTCGGGGCTTCTGGCGCGGCGCGCGGCTACTGGCCTCCGGGGCCTTGCTCACCACATAATCGACCGCGAGGCGTCGGTTGGCGATGGCCGATAGCGTGGAGACGATCTCGTCGTCAAACTTCATGCGCAACTGCTCGACGGCGAACGCGTTCGGCGCGGCGACGGTCGCAACGCCGTTCTCGATGCCGATCAGCGTCGTCGAGCGCAGCCAGGTTTCATAATTGGCCCGAGTGATCCGCCCCTGCATGTCGGACAACGCCGACTGCCAGAGTTGCTGATATCGAGGATCAGGCGTGGCGCGGTCTTCCATCAACACCCTCTCGCGATCCGTCGTGCGGCGTCTCGCTCTGGTTGTACCCTGTGGACAGATTCATCCACAAGGTGTACGTACACAAAGTCTAGCAGAGAAATACTGTCGATTGCATCCAGACAGCCACAGACCGGGCCTGGGGACGGCCCGGTCTGCGCGGGAAGGGAGGGTGGAGCGTAGGGGGCTCCACGTGCGACGGGGTCAACGACGGCATGCATCATGACCCCGTCACTTCTATATACGTCGGGAAGCGCGGTATGGTTCCACGCTGTAGCCACGAATTGCACCGCGTCACGAGAGACGGAGCGAATTCGATATGCATTCGATGGGTTCGTGGCTGACCGCCCGCGTCGCGGAGGCGCTGGCCGATCTGGCCGAGCACATGCAAGATCCTGATTCCGAGATTGAGGTCGTGCGGGCTGAACGGGTAACCTGGCCGGATGCAAGCGTGGGCTGCCCGCAACCGGGCATGCGCTACACGCAGGCGCTCGTGCCTGGCTACTTCATTCAGCTTCGCGCGGCGGGGCGGATATGGAACTACCACGGCGGCCGCGGCACACCGCGGCTGTGCGACTCACCGGCTGAGCGGTTGCCCGAGGATTTGCCGGACGCTCACCGCGATCTCTGAGATTCTGCACACAGAATGTGCCCGGCTGTATCAACCGGGCACATAAGGTTCAGTTGAAGCGGAGAGTCGGTGAAATCAGCATCACCGACGTCTAACGCTTTCCCTAGTCAGTATCGACGGAGACGAGCGTGAAGCCGTGGATCCCGCTGCCGTCGTTGTGCGACACAGCACCGAGATACTTCTCGTTCGGATCCAGGCCAGACCAGCCGACGACCACGGTGCCGGTCTGACCGACCGTGACAGTGGCCGGCGCTGAGGTGATCTGCAGACTGCCGTCGTCAGCCGTCGGATCGTCCGGGATCATCCACGAGAAGAGCGTGTAGTCCGCGCTCGGACCATCGGTTTCCCAACCGTGAACGACCACATAGTAGGTACCAGCGTCCGGATTCCGGAGCGTGACCTCTTCGTTCGAAGCCTCGTTGCCGCTGTAATCAACGAGAGATGCCAGCGACAGGCTCGGGTCCGAGAAGACATACAGGTCGAGATCGCTGTTTCCGCCGACGAAGTCGTCGAAGAGCGAGAATCGCGCCGCGAGCGTTCCGGCAGGCACCGTGAACTCGTGGACGTTAAT
>JBDHWD010000028.1:0-31069 GCA_039810005.1 Thermomicrobiales bacterium
TTTGCGTACAAGAGTGATTATCCGCAAAGTGAGAATCCGATACTCTGATATGCTATCGCCTCCTACAGATGATGCCTTCCTCTCATCGCCAAATCTGAAAGAGGCATGCGATGCGTGTGGTTGTACCGACGTCTGATCTGCCACCGCTGACCGGACCGCGTGGGATCATTCCGGGCCGCCAGCTCCTGGAAGGTACTCGGTTTGGCCTGCAGCATCTGACATTGATCTTCGGAGAAACAGCACCGGGTCAGGGAATCGCTCTGCACAGCCACGACTATGAAGAAGCGATCATCGTGCACAGCGGAATCGGAACGTACACCGTTGGCGAAGACACGCTCGATGTTGGTCCTGGCTCCGTCGTGGTCATCCCATCTCGGGTACCGCATCGATTCGTCAACAACACCACCGAGCCACTCCGGCATACGGCCGTTCACTCGTCAGGAACGTTTGAGCTGGACTATCAGGATTGATCGTCCGTCGTATTCGCATCCAGCGTAGTACTCTGGGCGCGCTGATGTTTGAGAGATGCTGAATCTGAGAGGGTGCAATGAGCGCGAGCGAGTCGTCGTTACTCATTGAAGCCAATGGCGGGATCGTGACCTGGACGTTGAACCGACCTGCAGTCCGCAACGCGGTGAACCTCGCGTTGCTTGAGCGGCTGGATGCGGAACTCGACGCACTCAAGCAGAATCCGCCGCGTGTGCTGATTCTCGGGGCAACCGCTCCCGGCTTCTGCGCGGGCATCGATCTCAAGGAGTCACAGGGCGCAACCGTCGATTTCGCTCATAAGCGGGTGGCGCTGATGCACGTTGTGCTGGACAAGCTTCGACGCTTTCCGTGTCCGGTGATCACAGCGATCAACGGTGCCTGTGCCGGACTCGGCGCTGAGATCGCCATCTCCGGCGACTTGCGGGTTGCCAGCCCGTCGTCGCGCATTGGATATCCAGAGCCGCGCGTCGCCGTGCCGTCGCCGGCGTTCCACCTCGTGGCGCTCGTCGGCATGGCTCGAGCGCAGGACCTGTTGCTCACCGCCCGCTGGGTTGGCGCAGAGGAAGCTATGCAATTCGGGATCTTCAACCGCATCGCCGAGGATGTCGACGATGCGGCGCATGCGCTGGCCACGGAGGTCGCCAAGCTCTCGCCGACGTCACTCACGCTGACCAAAGAGAACATCTACCTCGGCGTGCGCGATGGCGCGGCGGCCGCTTCGCACCACCACATTGACGGCGTCACCAGCGCGGCGTGGACCACCGACCGCACCGAGGCGCTAGCCGCATTTGCTCAAAAGCGTGAGCCGAAGTTCACCGGCGCATAATTCTGAGTACGAACCGAGGAGCAAACACCAATGAGCGGGCCGCTTGAAGGAATACGCGTGCTGGAGCTAAGCCGGCACCTCGCCGGTCCGTTTGCGTCGATGACGCTGGGCGATCTCGGCGCAGACGTCATAAAGGTCGAACCGCCGGGTCGCGGTGATGACACTCGCAGCTTCCCGCCTTACTGGAACGGCGAGAGCACGTACTACTTGAGCGCCAATCGCAATAAGCGCAGCATCACGCTCGATCTTGCTACCCAGGCAGGGCAGGACGTCGCCAGGTCGCTTGCCATGCAGTCCGACATTCTGATCGAGAACTTCCGTCCCGGAACGACCGAGCGCTGGGGCTTGGACTACGAGCAACTTCGCGAGATCAATCCGCGCCTGATCTACTGCACGATCTCCGCGGTCGGCAGCGACGGACCGGACAGTAATCGGTCGGGCGTCGACCTCCTGATGCAGGCATACGGCGGACTCATGAGCATTACCGGCGAGGAACATGGCGCACCGGTGCGCGTTGGAACGTCGGTCGTCGACCTGACAGCCGGTGCAAACGCCGTCCAGGGCATCCTCGCGGCGCTCTATCTACGCGAGCGAACCGGCGCGGGCCAGCGCATTGAGAGTTCGCTCCTTGAGGGTCAGGTCTCGTGGTTGACCTACCACGCGGTTGCCTATTTCGCATCGGGCGAAGCTCCCGGACGCCTTGGCTCGTTCCACGCCAGCGTCGCTCCATATGGCGCATTCCCAACAAACGACGGCTACCTCGTCGTTGCAGTAGCGACCGACGCGCTCTGGCGGCGATTCTGCGGTGCACTCGAACACCCGGAGCTCGTCGAGGACCCGCGCTTTGCCAAGAACGTGGAGCGCTGCGCGAATCGCGACGAGTTGCATGCTGTGCTGCTACCGATCCTTGCCGAGCGCTCGGCTGCCGCATGGGCTGACGCAATGGATCAGGCCGGCGTGCCGTGCTCGCCGGTCAACACGCTCGACACGGTGCTCAGCCTGCCGCAAGTTCTGCATCGCGAGATGGTTGTGGACATCCCGCGCGAGGACCTGCCTGATCTGCGTCTGCCGGGCGTCGCGATCAAGCTCTCCGACACGCCGGGCAGCGTGCGCATGCCGCCGCCGCGACTCGGAGAGCATGCTGACGAGATTCTGGCAGAGCTCGGTTATGACACGGAGCGCATCGCTGAGCTGCGTGAGCAGAAGATCATTTAGGCTCGTCGTCCAGCACAGCGGCGTCAATTCGCAGTCCGCGCCACCAGTCGATCGCATTCATTGCACGACGCCCGGCCGGCTGCACCTGTGTAATCTGCAGCGCGCCATCTCCGCAGCGAACCAACAGCTCACGCCCGACGAGCGCCGCGCTGCCGGGTTGGCCGTCGTCAAGAGCAGCGTCCGAGGGCGACGCCTGCAGAATGCGGAGGCGTTCGCCGCGAAACAATGTCCAGGCGATCGGCCACGGATCCGCCGCGCGGATCAGCTGCTCGATCTGGCGTGCAGGCATAGACCAGTCGATCCGGGCATCGTCAGTGGTCCATTCGCGGGTATAGGTCGCCTGTTCGTCATCCTGTTCGCGCGGAACGAGGCGGCCGTTCGCGTACGCCAGCATGGTTTCCGGGAGCATATCGGCTGCCAACCTGGCCAGGCGATCTGATAGTGAGCCGCTCGTTTCGTCAGCTGCAATCGCCACTTGCTGCTGAGCGATGATGGGTCCGGCATCGAGCGCTGCGACGAGCTTGATGATCGACACGCCGGTCTCCGCATCACCGTTCAGAATCGCGGCCGGGATCGGCGTTGCTCCGCGATAGGCCGGTAAGAGAGATGGATGCACGTTCAAACAGCCGAGTGGAGCGAGCGTCAGGATGGACTTCCGCAAGATCTCCCCGTACGCCACGACGATCAGGAGGTCCGGCTGCACTGAGCGGATGAGCTCGATTGCTGATGCGTCGCGCAATGTGTCCGGCTGCATCGAGACGATACCCAGCTCGTCGGCCGCAACCTTGACCGGCGGCGGCGTCAGACGGCGTCCGCGACCCGATGGACGGTCGGGTTGGGTCACGACCAGGACGACCTCAATGTCGGGATGGTTGACCAACGCGCGCAGCGACGGAATGGCAAACTCGGGAGAGCCAAGAAAGACGACTCGCAGGATGCTCGACATTCAGGCTCCCTTCGTTTGAATGATCCGTGACTGAGTCGCCGAAGCAGACTTACTCGATATGGGGTAGCTGGCCAGTGGATACCAGTGGTGACGTGGAGTTGCGCGACCACGAGTATAGGAATCGAGCTCATCATTGGGCAACATCATCACATCTCGCGGCAGCTCCGAGTAAGATGCGCGCGGAATGAACTCACGCCGATTACCGCTGTCTCCCTATTCGCTTGCCCTGCTGGCGACCTTCTTGCTCGCGGCATTGCTGCGCGTATACGGCATGAACTGGGATCAGGGTCTCTATCTACATCCCGACGAGCGCTTTATCGCGATCGTCTCATCCGAGCGCGTAGATTTGCCGCCCCTCTCAGACCTCGGCTCGCTCTTCGACCCGGCACACAGCCCGATTAATCCACGCCGCGACGGACCGGACGGTAATCCGTTGTCGTTCGCTTATGGCACCTTGCCCGTCTATGTTCAGAGCGTGGCGAGCTGGGTAGTCAATCTCGTAGCTGACAAGGACTACCAGTCGTATCAGAACATCTACCGCGTGGGGCGACCGCTAACCGTCCTCGTCGACATGACCACGCTGCTGGTCGTGTATCTGCTGGCACGCAGACTTGCCGGTCGCTACGCCGGACTCATTGCCGCGCTGCTCTACGGCACCGCCGTCCTGCCGATTCAGCTCAGCCACTTCTTTACGGTCGATACCTGGCTGACTCTCTTTGTGACTACGACGCTCTACTTCGCCATTCGGTTTGCGGACAGGCGCACAACTCTACGAGCGATCGCGTTGGGGATTCCGGTCGGGTGTGCCTTCGCGACAAAGGCCAGCGTCGCCGCGCTGCTGCTCCCGATTGCCGTAATAGGACTCTCCGAGCTGATGCGCGCGACCGACCGCAGGGTTGTCATCGGCCAGCTCGCACTCGCCGGGATCGTCGCCCTCGCCGTCTTCACGATCTTTGAGCCGTACGCGATTGTGCGACCAGAGCCGTTCTTCGCCGACATTTCAACGCAGGCCGACATCGTTCGTGGCCATTTCGACGTTCCGTTTACTCGCCAGTTCGTCGGCCTTACCCCGGGTCTGTATGAGGCCCGGAACCTGTTTCTTTACGGGCTTGGGCCCGCCTTCCTGATCGCGGGACTTGTTGCGATTGTCTGGGCCGCCCGGTACGGATGGCGGCGTCGCGACCTTACCTACGTCGTTCTCCTGAGTTGGGTGGCCGGATACGGGCTGACGCTGTTCTTGACCGAAGCGCGCTTCCTGCGCTACTCGCTTCCGCTCGTTCCGGTTGTCGCCGTTCTGATCGGCGCGATGCTTGGGCGACCTCTGCCGGTGCGCAGCAATGTCCTGCGAGCGCTAGCTACCGCCACGATTCTGATCGTGACGGCCATGTGGGGCTTCGGGTTCGTTTCGATCTACAGCCACGAGAACTCACGTATCGCGGCGTCGCGCTGGATGTTCAACAACATTCCGGCCGGTTCGGCGATCTCAGTCGAGACCTGGGATGACGCGCTGCCCCTCCCCTACCCCGGCGCTCCGCAAAACACGTTCGCCAATGTGTCATTTGATATGTACGGAGATCTCCCGCCAGACGAGAAGGTTGCTCAACTCGCAGGCTACCTGCAGTCGGTTGATTATGTCGTGTTATCGAGCGATCGCCTGACGCAATCGGTCGACAACGAGCCATGGCGTTACGCCGTACAGATTGACTATTACCGTCGGCTCGATGCCGGCCAGCTCGGCTTTCAGTTGGTCTACGAAGGCGTCGTCGAGCCGCAACTGTTCGGTCTACGGCTGAACGACGAGCACGCAGACGAGAGCTTCACGGTCTACGACCACCCGCACGTCCGCATCTACAAGAAGGTCGATGCACTCTCACCTGACGAAATCCGCCAGCGGCTACTCTGGGGCGCGTCGCAGCCGTGGTATCCAATGCGCTACTCGCCGAGCAAGGATCTGATGCTCGGCGTCCCGGCGTCCGAAATCGAGACAACGCAGGACGCGGGATGGAACTCGCTAGCGACGGCCAGCACGTCGATGGCGATTCTGTTCTGGATCCTCGCGATCGAGATAATCGGGCTTGCCGTACTGCCAGTTGCCGCACAGGTCTTCCGTATGGCACCCGATCGCGGCGCGTGGTCGGCCCGACTAATCGGGATATTGCTCGTTGCCTGGCTTGTCTGGATCGGTGCCAACCTGGGCTTCTGGCCAGCCCGCAGCCTCACAGTAGCCGTGGCGGTCATCGCCATAGCGATTCTGGCGTGGGGCTGGTATGCGCTTCGTCGTAGACGGCACATGGAAATCGAGTTGCCGTCCCTGCGTACATGGCTGGTCGGCACAGCGATCTGGGTCGGTGTGTTCAGCTTCTTCCTGCTTCTTCGCAGCATCTATCCCGATTTCTGGCAAACGTGGTTTGGCGGTGAAAAACCGTTCGAGCTCGCCTACTTGCGAGCGATATCGCGGTCAACGAGCTTTCCCTCTTACGATCCGTGGTACAGCGGCGGGATCATCAATTACTACTATTACGGCTGGCACATCGTCTCGTCTCTGATCAAGCTGACCGGAGTCGGGGTTAGCATGGGATTCCAGTTTGGCGTAGCAACGATCCCCGCCCTGCTGGCGTTACAGACCGTCGCGTTCGCATCACTCTGCATCTCCTGGTCACGGCGCTGGGTCACGCGCAAGGTCATGGCGACTGGCGCGCTCATCGCAGTTGTCGCGGTGGCTGCCGTCGGCAATCTCGATGCGCTGGTCCAGGTCGTACAGCAGCGGAGCATTTCGACCGCCACGTTCGACTTCTGGCGCAGTACGCGCGTCATCGACTTCACAATCAACGAGTTCCCCTACTTCTCGGCGATCTGGGCCGACCTGCATCCGCACTTCATCGACCTGCCAGTCATCATGTTGGTTGTCACGCTTGTGGCTACCGTTGTCCTGTCGTCCGGCCGAATCTCGTTCGCACAAGCGCCGACGTTTGGCATTCTCGCGCTTGCGCTTGGCACGACAGCGGTGACGAACTCGTGGGATGCCCCGCTGTGTGCAGGTCTGATTCTCGGCGGGTGCATCTGGGCAGCAGCGATCCGGGCCGACGGGCGGAGACTCTCAATTGTCGGGGCCGGCCTGCTGACGTTACTCGCCGCGTATGTCATGTTCCTGCCGTTCTTCTCACGCTTCTACAGCGTCGTTGGTGATGTGAGTCGCACGAATGCCGGCTCCCCGCTCGGCCAGTTTCTGACCGTCTGGGGCATCTTCCTCGCGATCATTGTGGTCGCTGCCACGGTCGATGCGATCCACAGCGGCAGCACGGCTAACCGCGTTCGGCAGGAGGCACTAGGCGCCGGCGTCGCCTGCCTGGTCGCCGGGACAGTCGCGTTCATCTTCATGGCTATACGCGGTAATGAAATCTCTGCGGGCGGTTTCGTCGCCCTCTGGATTGCTGCTACGCTCCTCGGGATCGGAACGCTGGTTCACGTGCCGTCGAAATTCGGCATTGCCGGAATCGGGCTTGCTGTCGCGGCTGCGGCTGCGACCGGCGCAATCAGCGGCTATCGTCCAGCCGCTGCAGTCGCGCTGGCGCTCGGCGTCGTGTCGCTGGGTTACGTGATTCGCCTGCAACCGGCACGGGCGTTGCCGTGGGCGATCATCGGGGTCGGCGCTGCACTCCTCGCCGGCGTCGAGGTCGTGTACGTCACAGACGACCTGAGCGGCGGCGACTGGCAGCGAATGAATACGGTCTTCAAGTTCTATAACCAGGCGTGGTTGCTGCTGGCTACCGGCGCTGCGCTACTCCTCGTGGATCTGCTCGTGCGTTGCAGAGCTCCGCATGCAGACGATGTCGACGATACGTCAGCCAGCCATGCCACTCTCAACTCGCAGCCTTACACCTCAACGCGCGAGTTGAGAGTCTCTCGCCTGGCCACGATCGTCGGCATCACCGTGCTCGCGCTGGGGCTGATCTATCCGTTGCTCGGCACGCCCTCGCGATTGGCGCAGGACATGCCGTCGTCGCCGAATCACCTGACGCTCGATGGCTACGCCTGGATGAATGGCGGCTCGATCACCAACGCGACCGGCCAAGCGATACAGTTCAGCGGCGACCTGGCTGCCATTGATTGGCTGAACGAGCGCGCGGCAGAGAACCCGGTGCTGCTCGAAGCGTCGATCGGGCCGTATCGAGGCAACGGCTCGCGCATCTCCAGCGCAACCGGGTTACCAACCGTCCTCGGCTGGGATCGCCACCAGCGTCAGCAACGCTACCAGGCGGGAATCGATCGCCGAATGCCTGATATCCGCGAGATCTACAACACCACCGATCCGATTAGGAAGTTGGAGCTTCTGCGCCGCTACGACGTGCGCTATGTCATCGTCGGGGATGTCGAGCGCTACTGGAACTCCGCAGAAGATACGACTCCGTATGCATCACCGGAGGGACTCGCAACATTCGACGCAATGCTCGGTGATGATCTGACGCTGGCATTCGAATCGGGCACGACGCGAGTGTATGAAGTGACGCCATTCGCCCGAATCGCGCCAGCCGCTGATGCGGAGCATCGGCAGTGAGCGACCCTGAGGCGCTCGTCCGCTGGTATCTTGTCATCTCGCTCCTGGCGGTTGGGCTCTTGCCATTCAGTTGCTGGATCAGCGCCGGCCTTGGGCCACTACGCGGGCTGACAATTCGGCCGCTTGGGATCGTTGCGCTCACTGCGCTCGTCTGGTGGCCGGCAGCGATGCTCGGCCTGCCGTTCAGCACGCCAGTACTAGTGGGAATGGCGCTCCTCGCGTCAGCCGCGTCCTGGGGCATCTGGTGGTGGCGCGGCAGGCAGCCGATTCCGTGGGCCTGGCTGCTGGTCGGTGAAGCGGTCTGGCTTGGCGTATTCCTGGCCTACGCCTGGTTTCGTGGGTTCAATCCGGACATCATCAATACCGAGAAGCCGATGGAGATTGCTCTCCTGACCTCGGTCAGCCACTCGACCGCTGTGCCGGCCCCCGACCCGTGGTTCGCTGGCTACGCGATCAACTACTACTACTTCGGTTATCAGACCATTGCATCGATCGTTCGGCTGAGCGGCGTCCCTCCATCTATTGCATTCAACCTGGCACTCGCGACGATCATCGCCTCAGTCGCCGTCGTCGCGATGGCGGGCGCGGGACGCCTGGCAATCCTGGCCGGCGTGCGTCAGCGCTATGCGGCAGCTGCTGCTGGACTCGGCGCAGTGCTGGTGTTGGTCTCCGGGAATCTGGAAACGTTCCGCCGCCTGCTGGAAGACCCGCGCGGAACGATTGACGCCAGCTGGTGGCAGGGGGTCGGCTGGCAGGCCAGTCGCATCATCGTCGATACCAATGTCTTTGAGGCCGGTGATTCCAGATCGACGATCAACGAATTTCCGGCATTCTCTTTCGTCCTCGGCGACCTGCATCCGCACGTTCTCACCTTGCCGCTGCTGGCAACAGTACTCGTCCTCGCCCTCAGTCTGATCGGCAGTCGCGCGGCGGAGAGTCGGGCGCGCCTGCTGGTCATTGGTGGGCTAGTCGGTCTGCTTTACGCGTCAAACAGCTGGGATGCGCCGACTGGCTTGCTGCTCGTCGGGCTGGCGTTACTGCTTGCGTTGCGGAATCAGTGGCGACGCTGGTTGATGTCCTGTAGCTACGTCGTCATCGCCGCGCTCATTGCGGCGCTCCCATTCATCATGGATTACGATCCGCCTCTCGGTGTTCCAAATGACGCGGTGCCGGACTGGCTGACCCGGCTGCCGATTCTGGGGACGCTGCTCAACACGTTCGGCGTCGTCGTCTGGCACCCGACTGGCATCGGTGAGCTGCTGATCGTCCATGGTGTCTGGCTCGCGATCTTCGGGGCGTTTGCAGCCGTTGTCATCGAGCGGGAGCGGTCGGTCCTGACGTTCGTTGAGCGTCGGCGGATTCCTTTGCTCGGCATCGGCCTGTTGCTGCTTGGCGTCGCCGTCGCCTGGGCACCGGCTGTCTTGGTGATCGGCGTCCCGGCGGCGCTTGCCGGGTGGCTCGCCTGGCATTCGACCGACAACGGCATCCGAGGCGTCTCCGGGCTGTTCTGCATCGGGTTCGTCCTCGTCCTGATCCCTGAGTTCTTCTTCATCCAGGACGTGTTCGGAGACCGAATGAATACGGTCTTCAAGCTCTACTTCCAGGCTTGGCTTATCCTAGGAATCGCCAGCGCGAGCGCTATCGCATTGACGCTGGCAATCGCGGCGCATACACGACGGTTCCCGCTCGGGATCGCTTTCACCGCAATCGTCCTCGCAACGCTCCCCTACTTGCCCCTATCGGCCGATGACTGGACCAACGGGTTTGAGGAGCGCACATCGTTAAATGGCGAGCAGTATCTCGCCAGTGCGAATCCGAGCGACTTCGCTGCTATCGAGTGGATACGCGAGCATACAGCGCCCGGCGACACCATCGCTGAGGGACCTGGCTGCTCGTACCAGGTACTCAACGGCGTGCCGCTGAACCGCATATCGGCCTTTACCGGCGTGCCGACGGTAGTCGGCTGGGTCGGGCACGAGAGCCAGTGGCGGCGTGGCCAGTTCGATAACATCGACGTCGTCCTCAAAGCGCGAACCGCTACCGCCAATGCGCTCGTTGGTGGCGAGCGCATCTCAGCGACACCTGAGCCGCGCTATATCATCATCGGTCGGCAGGAGACGCAGGGTTCACTCGTCTGTCCCATCATCACCGACGCGCCTCCCGACGTCGCCCAGCGTCTGGCCGACGCAGGCTGGGTGCCAGTTTTCGAGGCGCAATCGACGACCATTTATGCTCGCGCGAATGACGCCGGGCGGGCTCAGCGTCATTGACCAGATGATGCGATTTTGTTAGGCTTCATCGGTGTCCTGTCAGCAGGAACACTGTGTAATGCTGCCTACGATTACGTGGATGATACTGAGGAGGTTGGCAATCGGCGCACGACCTGTTCGCGTGAACGAACGAATTCGTATCCGCGAAGTGCGGCTCATTGATGAAGACGGGACTCAGCTGGGAGTAGTTCCAACTCGCGAAGCGCTCGAGATTGCGCGCGAGAAGGGCCTGGACCTCGTTGAGGTACAGCCAAATGCAGTCCCGCCAGTCTGTCGCCTCATGGATTACGGACGTTTCCGCTACGAAGAGAGCCGCCGTGAGCGAGAGTCCCGCCGCAAGGCGAAGGGCGCAACGCTCAAAGAAGTCCGCATGGCGCCGAAGATCGACGACCATGACATTCAGACGAAGGCGCGCCAGGCGCAGCGGTTTCTCGAAGCCGGCGACAAGGTCAAGATTTCCGTCTTGTTCCGCGGCCGGGAGATGCTCCATCAGGACATCGGTCGAAATCTGCTGGTACAGCTGGTTCAGCAACTGTCTGACATCAGCACGGTAGATCAGGACCCTCGTATGGAGGGCCGTTCGATGTCCGTCATGCTGAGCCCCCGTAAGGAAGCTCAGCGCAACGACGCATCTCGCGGCGGGTCTGATTCCAGACAGGAACAGGCGGAGGCCGAGTCAGCTTCCTGAGCTCGTCGTCGAGTCAGATATAAAGCGGCACCGCAGAGCGGTGCCGTTCCGATGTGCAGTGAGGGTTGGGAGTTCTGGCAATGCCGAAGATGAAGACCAACAAAGGCGCTGCCCGAAGGTTTAAGATCACCGGTTCGGGCAAGATCATGCGCGCCAAGGGTATGAAGAGTCACTTCCGTCGCCGGAAGGCTCCTCGCACCAAGCGTGCATTCGACCGCATGTTTGAGGTCGCGCCGCAGGATCGCAAGCGCGTGCAACGGCTGCTGCCGTACGGGCTGCCGAAGTAGTCGAGATTCAAGACGAGGGAGACTGAATCATGGCCCGTATCAAGCGTGGCGTTGCGTCTCACAAGAGGCACAAGAAGGTTCTCAATCGCGCTGAAGGGTTCCGCGGTACACGGAATCGTCTGTTTAAGCGCGCGAACGAAGCGGTTATGCGCGCCGGGCAGTACGCCTACCGCGACCGCCGGAATCGCAAGCGCGATATGCGCCGGCTCTGGATCACCCGCATCAACGCCGCTTCTCGTGAGCATGGCCTGCCGTATGGCCGCTTCATTGAGGGGCTGACGCGCGCTGGTGTCCAGGTAGATCGCAAGATCCTGGCGGATCTGGCTGTTCGCGACAATGCGGCATTCGCGAAGTTCGTCGACCTGGCCAAGAACCAGCTGAGCCAATAGGCTCACTCATGCTGGACGACTCCCGATCGCCTCGACCGGACGACGTCATCACCAGCAGCGCCAATCCAACGATCAAGCTCGCCCGTTCACTGCACCGGAGGAAAGCCCGGGAACGTGAACGGGCAGTTCTTGTTGAGGGCCTGCGCAGCATTGACGCGGCGCTCAGTTCCGGGGCCACTCCACGCGCGTTCCTGATCGACGCTGCCCACTCCAGCGAGCTGCCCGCGAGCCTGATCGAACGCTATGCGCAGCGCGCGCGAGTCCTGTTCGTGGAGCACGATCTCTTCTTGTCTGCCACACTCACCGAGCACCCGCAACCGGTCGCTGCGATCGTCTCGATGCCGAACCTGCCGGCCGTGCGCGACGCGACGCTGGTTCTTGCTATCGACGGCGTGCGCGATCCGGGCAATCTGGGTACTATGATCCGCTCGGCGGCGGCGGCCGGAGCCGATGCTGTCGTGTTGCTTCCAGGCACCGCTGATCCTTTCAATCCCAAGGCCATCCGATCGACCGCCGGCGCTCTCTTCCAGATTCCCATCCTGCGCGTCGGGTCGATCGAGTTCGCGGTGGGCAGATTGTTTGCTCAGCAGCCGACCGTATTCGTTGCCGACGCGAACGCCGAGCGATCCTATGACGAAGTTGACTGGAACACGCCGACAGTAATTGTCGTCGGCGGAGAGGCGTTCGGCGTATCCAAAGAGTTGCGTACGTACGCAGGCATCTCAGTAATGATCCCGATTCAGCCTGGCGTAGAGTCACTGAATGCGGGCGTCGCGGCCTCAATCCTGCTGTTTGAGGCAGTGCGACATCGACGGGTGGTCAAGTAAACCCGCGTACATACGCACAAGAGTCCTTGGGTATCGAGGCAACCTGTGCTATAGTCGCCGTCTGACATCCGCCGTGCGTCTCGAACAATAGGCGTCGGCCACACGACTCAACAGGGAGGCTACGAAGGATGAGGAAGCAGGATCTGGTCAAGAGCGTTGCCGGTAAGGCCAACATGCCCGAGCGGCAGGTTGACTCCATCGTTCAGGCCACGTTCGACGCGATCCGCGACAGTCTCGCTGCCGGCGAAGAGGTGACCATCACCGGCTTCGGCTCGTTCCGCATCTCGGAGCGCGGCGCACGCGAGGGACGTAACCCGCAGACCGGCGAGCGTATCACGATCCCGTCGCGCAAGAGCCCGTCGTTCCGCCCGGGTACTCAGCTCAAGCGCGCAGTCAGCGGCGAGTAAAGCTCGCACAGCACTCGTACATGATGGATTCACGCCGACCCTTCGCACGCGGGGGTCGGCGTCGCTGTCTGCGTCTGGAGGCTCGTCAGGAAGTGACCGGGGTCAGCGTCGTACTCGTCGCTTCGGCGCGTGCCTGACGCGGCAGCGTATCGCGCAATCTCGCCGGCAGCTCGTTCCGCGCCGCATTGTTGGCCGTCTCAATGGCCGCAACGAGTGCGCGCGGCGCTGAGCGCCCATGGGCCGCAATGACGACCCCGTTCACGCCAAGAAGCGGCGCTCCACCGATGCCGTCAAAATCCATTTGCATTCGCAAGGCGCGGAACGTCGGTCGCAATAGCGCCGCCAGGACTTTTGTGCGTGTCGTAGCGGTGAGCTCGTCGCGCAAGAGACGCGCTACATAGCTCGCAGTTCCTTCAGCGATCTTCAGGGCAACGTTGCCGGTGAAGCCGTCCGTCACGGTGACATGCGGCGGTTTGGATAGCATCTCGTGGCCCTCGACGTAGCCAACAAAGTGCAGCACGGAGGCCTCGAAGAGCTCGCGTGCGGCGCGCGTGAGTGCGTCTCCCTTGCCCGGCTCCTCGCCGTTCGAGAGCAGTGCCACGGCCGGCCGCGGCACGCCGAGGATCGCCTCGACATAGGCAGCGCCAAGATGACCATGCTGCAGCATCACTTCGGGCCGCGGATCGGTGAACGCGCCGATATCGAGGACGAAGGCCGTCTGACCCTTTGACGGAATGCGCGTTCCCAGAGCCGGACGAGAGACGCCTGGTATGCGTCCAAGGATCATCAGCGAGGCAGCGACAAGCGCGCCGCTGTGCCCAGCTGAGACGACGGCGTCCGCCTCCCCGCGGCGCATCAGATCCAGCGCAACGCTGATCGAGTTGTTGGTCTTGCGCCGAACGGAGAGCGAAGCCGATTCTTCCATGCCAATCGCTTCTTCGGCATGGACGACACGAAACCTCGTCTTCGGAATACTGAGGCGCCGCAGCTCGGCTTCGATCTGATGCTCGTGTCCGACGAGAACCAACTCGATGTCGGAAGACAGGCCCTTGTCGATCGCGGCGGCAATGTTGTGGGCGACGCCGATGTCACCTCCATGGACATCTACTGCGATCCGTGCCAATCGGCGCCTCCACAACCATCGATCGATAGGAGGACCCTGAATGGATCAGGGTCCTGTACGTCGGGTCTACACGTCCAGGTTCTGAACCTGTCGCGCGTGCGTCTGGATGAAGCTCTTCCGTGGCGGAACCGCGTTACCCATCAGCATTTCAAACGTCTCATCTGCGCGCACTGCGTCGTCAATCGTCACCTGCAGCAACGTGCGCGTGTCAACGTTCATCGTCGTTTCCCAGAGCTGCTCCGGGTTCATCTCACCCAGACCCTTGTAGCGCTGGATCTCGACCTTCTTATCCGTGTAGCGGGTCAGCAGCGTCTCCAACTCGTCATCGCTGTAGACCCAATGTACGTCCTTACCGGACTGCACGCGGAACAGCGGTGGCTGGGCGATGAAAATGCGGCCGTCGGAAATCAGCTGCTCCATATGGCGGAAGAAGAACGTCAGCAACAACGTGCGGATGTGAGCACCGTCGACGTCTGCGTCAGTCATGATGATCACGCGGTGGTAGCGCAGCTTCGATGCATCGAACTGATCGCCGATGCTCGTGCCGAGCGCCGTGATGAGCGAACGAATTTCGGCGTTCTGGAGCATCTTGTCGAGTCGCGCCTTCTCGACGTTCAGGATCTTGCCACGCAGTGGCAGGATCGCCTGATAGCGTCGATCACGGCCCTGCTTGGCGCTACCACCAGCCGAGTCGCCCTCAACGATGTACAGTTCCGAACGAGCCGGATCGCGCTCCGAGCAGTCCGCCAGCTTGCCAGGCAGAGAGAACGTCTCCAGGCTGCCCTTGCGCTGGACGAGCTCGCGTGCCTTGCGGGCGGCATCGCGGGCCCGCGCGGCGTTCACGCACTTCTCGATGATGCGCTTGGCGGCCTGCGGGTTCTCCTCCAGGTGCTGCGCCAGCAGCTCCCCAACGACCGAGTTCACTGCGCCGGCCATCGGCGCGTTACCCAGCTTGCCCTTTGTCTGACCCTCGAACTGCGGCTCCGGCAGCTTGACGCTAATGACGGCCGTCAGGCCCTCGCGAACGTCCTCGCCGGTCAGGCTGTCGTCGTTTTCTTTGAGGAAGCCATTCTTCCTGGCGTAGTCGTTTATGGTCCGCGTGAGTGCCGAGCGAAACCCGGTCAGGTGTGTGCCACCGTCGATCGTGTTGACGTTGTTGGCGAACGAATGGATCGATTCGCCGTACGAGTCGTTGTACTGGATCGCCGCCTCGACGATGAAGTCGCCAACCTGGCGATAAATGTAGAACGGCTTCGGGTGGACAGGGTTCTTCGCCTTGTTCAGGTGACGCACAAACGAGTTGATGCCGCCCTCGAAGTAGAACGTCATCTCCCGGTCGCTGCGCTCATCGATGAAGACGATACGCAAGCCACGCATCAGATACGCCATCTCGCGGAGACGCTGCGCCAGCATGTCGTAGTTGTAGTCGAGCGTGTCGAAGATCGTCGCATCAGGCATCCACGTCTGTGTCGTGCCGCGCTCGGATGGGTCGATCTTGGCGACCTTCTTGACTGCACCCGTCGGGATGCCCTTGCGGTATTCCTGGCGGTAGAGTCCGCCATCGCGACGGACCTCCGAGATCATCCATTCGGACAATCCGTTGACGACCGAGACGCCCACACCGTGGAGTCCACTCGACATCGAATAGCCGCCCGAGCCGAACTTGCCGCCGGCGTGCAGGACAGTCATGACGACTTCCAGCGCCGAGGTGTTCATCTTGGGGTGCTTCTTGACCGGGATGCCGCGACCGTTGTCCTCGACAGTCACGCTGCTGTCGGGATGAATCGTGATGCGAATCGTGTCGCAGAATCCACCCAGCGCCTCGTCAACCGCGTTGTCGACTACCTCGGTGATGAGGTGGTGCAGTCCGCGAATATCTGTGCTGCCGATGTACATGCCAGGTCGGCGCCGCACAGCTTCCAGGCCCTCAAGAACCTCGATGTTACTGGCATCGTAGGTTGGCTTGGTCGGTTTCGAATCAACAGCCTGTGCCATTATGTTATGCACCTTCCTGAAGTGAGATGAGCCCGAGCGATCTCGCTCGATCGCGGTAGAACATCATTGCGGCGAGAATCGTCCCGGTTGCGACAAACGCATTGAGAATCACGGCGAGAACAGCCCACTCTGGGCGGCGGGCGATGCTTTCAAGAATGAACGTCAGTCCGGTCGAGATCAGCAGCGACACCAGGATGAACCGGGCCGCCTGCCAACGATCTCGCTTCACCACTCGATAGCTCGCCCGGAACGCCGGCAGGACGCGTAGGCGGTCAACAACGAGCGCATGAACGACGAAGTAGAAATGCACAGCGCCCCAGATCACCGGCACCAGCAATAGCAGCCACAGCAGCGCGACCCCCTGCAGGCCAAATGCCGCCAGGATGATCGTCGCCAGAATCACTGGCAAGCTCACGAGCAGGAGCAGGCCGCCAGCCATTATCGCTGCGGCAACGAATCGCCCCGCCATTGCCAGCAACGACCGCGGCCGTAGATTGCTGATGACGCTGCCACTTCCGATGCCTGCTGCCAGCAGCAGGCGGAAGAACGCGACGAAGATCAGCCCGAGAGCCAGGCAAACCACGGTGAACGGTACGACGAGCAGATCACCCGCGATGATGCTCTGATCGTGCCAGCCTGGCATGTTGCGCCCTTCGTCCAGCAGCGTCGAAACTGCTCCGACCTGCAGACTGGGCGATCCTGATGCGATCAATTCGAGGATATTGAATCCTTCCAGGCCTTCGACTTCATCCGCGACAATCGTCCAGTTTGAGCCACGGTCCCGTATCTCGGAGGCGAGATCGCCTGCCAGGCCACCGACGGTCAACTGCGGCGCGAGCACCAGAACCAGTTGCAGGAGAATCAGCGGCAGCACGAGCAACGGACGCGTTGCCGCGATTGCGAACCCCTCACCAAGCACGTCGATCACACCTGGCAGTGCCGGTTCGCCCTCCTCGCGGACGTCATAGTTCATCCCCAGCCGTACTTTCGCAGGATCTCTTCACCAAGCCCGAAGTGATGTGCGACCTCGTGGACCACCGTCGTTCGGACCTGATCGACCACTTCAGCGTGAGTTGAGCAGATGCGCTCGATTGGCCGCTGAAAGATGGTGATCTTGTCCGGCATCACCAGGTTGTAGGACGAGCTGTGACGCTCGGTGAGTGGGATGCCTTCGTACAGGCCGAGCAGCGTTCCACGTTCGATGCCGACGCGATCGAGTTGGGCACGACTGGGCCAAAGCTCAATCGTCACATCGACGTTTTCCATCAACTCCAGCAGGTCGGCCGGAAGCGAGTCGAGCGCGGCAACGACCAGGTCTTCAAACTCGTCGGATGCCAGCCGCATTGCCGATTCCTCCTCCGGTCAGCAACCATTGAATTATACCGCATTTGGCTATTCGTACGCGAAAATCGCGACGATTCGAGGGTAGAATTCGCGCCGTCGCGCGGCTCGTCCTGCTTGACAGTTGCGCGTCCCGCGTTCCCTGCGAGGGCAGGTAGCGAGCGTTACTACGGAGCTGGTGCCAGCGCGGCGCGAAGCATCTCGCCAGCGATCGGAAGCGCAGTCTCGGAGCCTGGACCACCGTGCTCCACGACGACCGCGACCGCCAGCCGCCGCTCGCCGGAGATGGCGTAGCCGGTGTACCACGAGTGCGGCTCGCCCTCGCCGACCTCAGCGGTGCCGGTCTTGCCGCCAATAGTCGCGCCGTCGATCTGGATGCCGCTCGCGTATCCGAACTCCGCCGACGACTGCATCAGGCGCTGAATGATCGCCGCTGATTCAGGGCTGATGGCCCGCTGGCCGTCGCCACCGCTGAACTGCTCGATCGTCTTCCCTTCGCTGTCAAGTACGTGATCCACAACGAACGGATCCGGCACAACGCCGTTATTCGCGATTGTCGCCGCGATCAAGGCCATCTGCAGTGGCGTCGCCAGGATCTGTCCCTGTCCGAATCCGGTGTCCGCCAGCAGCGCCCGATTATTCAATTCGTCGCGAGACGAAGCGATTTGCGTCTTGGCTGTCGGAATATCAAAGTCGATCGCGGAACCGAATCCGAAGCGTTCTGCGTACTTCAGGAGCGTGTCGCTGCCGAGCTGCAGACCGATCTGCGCGAATACGACATTCAGCGACCACGCGTACGACTCTTCAAGGGTGAAGTCGATCTGCGTCGGGTCCGGTCGGTTTGGCTCTTCGATGACGCGGCCATCGACCTCGAACAGCCCCTCATCACGGAAGATTGTGTCTGCATTCGCTCGGCCGCTGTCCACAATCGCCGAGGCCGTCACCGTCTTGAATGTCGAACCAGGATTCAGCAGGCCCTGCGTTGGCCGGAAGACGAGCGGCGCATCGGGATTGTCGATCAGTTCCTGCCAATAAGCGCGAATTGCAGCCATCTCATCCTCAGACTGCTGGCCGGTGTTGGCATACAGGCGGTTCGGATCGAATGATGGCGCGCCGGCCATTGCCAGCACTTCGCCGGTATCGGCATCCATCAGAACGACTGCGCCAGGCCGCCCGGCGAGCAGCTCATTGGCCTTTTGCTGCAGGGCAATGTCGAGGGTCAGTGACAGATCGTAGCCGCGTTTGTCTTCGTGGATGATGCCGTTGATCCACTCCTCAGCGGGATTGCCGCCCTCGGTACCGGAGAGGTAGGAATCAAACTCGTTCTCGATATTTGTAGAGCCATACAGGGCCGGCGAATAGTAGCCAATCAGCCCGGCAGCTTCGATGTTCGGGTACTGGCGCACGTAGGTGCCATCTTGTTGCTCGACCGATTCGGCCAGAACCTGGCCGTTCCGGTCCGTGATCGTGCCGCGCTGAACCTGCAATGCTCTCAGGCGCTCGCGCGGGTTGGCGACCACCTGTCCGTCGGCAACTTCCGCGCTGCGTGCCGCGATACGGCCGCTCTCCACGATCTGGATCCTGACGAGCTGCACCGAGATGAGCGTGACTGCGACGACAAGCAGAGTTGCCCAGCGCAGGACGGTACGGTTGTAGATCGGCAGGGTTGACGTGCCCCGCGGCCACCAGGCGATCGCCAGCATGACACCGGCACCCGCCAGGAGGAGCAACCAGCGTTGATCCGCCTGATCACTTGTTTCTCCAAGCCCATATGCCACCACGAGTAACGCAGCGACAAAGGCCGCAAAACGAAGAAAGGTCGTCATCTAACCAGCCAAATCCGGGTCCGAAATACGCAGCAGGAGTCCGATAATGATGAAGTTCGTCAGGAGCGAGCTACCTCCGGCGCTGATGAACGGCAGCGTGATGCCGGTCAGCGGTATCAGCCGCACCGTGCCGCCAACGATGATCAGCGTCTGAACGGCGAGGATCGTCGTCAGACCAGCGGCGAGAAAGCGCCCGAAGCTGTCGCGAGCGCGCAACGAAATAGAGAATCCCCTGAACACCAGCAATACACTCAGCAGCAGGACAGCAAGCGTCCCGAACAGACCCAGCTCCTCGCCAATAGCGGCGAAAATGTAGTCAGAGTGAACAGCCGGAATAAACGCCGGATGCCCCTGGGCAAGGCCAGTGCCGAACAGCTTGCCAGCCGCCAACGCATACTCGCCCTGAATCTGCTGGTAGCCGGCATCGACGGGGTCACGCCACGGATCGAGCCAGTTCGCAACGCGCAATTGCACGCGGCCGAAGAGGTTGTAGGCGAGATACACGCCGATCCCGAACGAACTCAGACCGGCGATGACGTACGACAGCCGCCCGCTGGCCATGTAGAGCATGGCGAGGAAGACGCTGAAGAACAGGAGCGCCGTGCCCAGATCGTTCTGCGCGACGACGACCAGCATCGAGAAGCCCCACATCAGCACCAATGGCAGCAGGTACGGGATTGGCGGCAGCCGCAACGGTCCGAGGCGGTAGGTCGAGACGATCAGCTCCTGGTTTTCCGCGAGATAGGCGGCCAGGAAAACGACGAGGGCGATTTTCGAGATCTCGGATGACTGGATCGTGAACGGGCCAACGTCAATCCAGAGACGCGCGCCGTAGCGCTCGGTCCCGATCACCATGGTCAGCATCATCAGGCCGAGGCCGCCGAACGCCCAGGTGTATTTGTAGCGACGTAGCCAGCCAATTCGGCGAACGATCGTTACGACAGCCAGCAGGAGGAACAATCCGCCGCCAAGATAGATGAGCTGTTGACGCGCCAGCGTCGCGTAGCTGTCGTCGATCTCAGCCAGCGCCGGTGTCAGACGCTGCATCATCAGCAAGCCGAGGCCGCTGATACAGACGACGATCGGAAACAGAACCTGATCACCCTTGAAGCCGGTGATTGTGAACCAGATCGAGATCGCAAAAACAGCGATGGTGTAGGCAATCGACACCCAGATGTCGCGCCAATCCCAGTTCAGGTCGCGGGTCGAGGCCAGGTAGATCGTCAGCAGTCCCACCATCGTCATGATGGTCGGAACAACGAGGAGCTGCAGCTCCGTGAATCGAATGCGAGAGAGAATTGCCTTCATCAGCGCTCGTCGATACGGCGACCTGTAAGCGGCAGGAGGCGCTCGGCGGTGCTCGACGGGATGCGGGACGAATCAGTCACAATGGCATGCTCCAGCGATGACGAACAGGCGGTAGTGCAATCCGGCAACGGCGCCTCGGCGAGTGAGATGACCAGCGACTGGACTGCCGAGGTCATGGCATTCAGCGTCTCCACGACCGCAGCGACTGAAACTGCTTCTTCTGTCTCGTGCCAGACGTCCCAGTCAGTCACCATCGCGAGGCAGGCATAGCAAAGTCCGGCCTCACGCGCCAGCCGCGCTTCGGGCATGGCAGTCATGCCAATGACGCTGCCGCCCCACGCTCGGAACATCCGCGACTCGGCACGGGTGGAGAACTGCGGACCTTCGATGCAGACGTATGTCCCGCCAAGCGCCGTCGATACCGACGTCGACTCAGCGCAGGCTGCGACGTAAGCAGAGAGTGCCGAACAGAACGGATCGGCCAACGAAACGTGGGCGACCACGCCGTCATCAAAGAACGTACGGGATCGGTTCACCGTCCGGTCGATAATCTGATCCGGCACGACAAATGTTCCCGGTGCCATGAACTCGTTAAGGCTCCCGACGGCGCTGATTGACACGAGGTGCGTAATGCCGAGCTGCTTCAACGCGTAAATATTCGCCCGATAGGGAACATCAGTCGGTGCGTGATGGTGCCCGACGCCATGGCGACTAACGAATGCGATTGGCGTATCGCCCACCGTGCCAACGCTGACCGGCGAAGATGGCGCACCGAAAGGGGTCTCAATTTCCAGCGACTCTGCCTGACTGAAAGCGCTCAATTGATACAGACCGCTGCCGCCGATGATGCCCAGGCGTGGTGGTGTCGACACGTGACTCCCCGATCACTCCGCCGAAGTCTACCCGCTCGCCGGTTGGCGATTCGACTGTTGGTATAATCTGCAATCCATGCGAACCACAAGCCTGCCACCACAAACGGGTCACGTTTCCGGTCAAAGCGATTCAGGTTCGCGATGATTGCAGACATCTCCTCGCGCGTTCGACGCGTCCTCTCCTGGTCCATCCTCTGCCTGGCCTGCGCCGGCTTGCTCTTGATGGGTCTGGCCGAGCGAGACGCCCGTGCAGCCGTGCTGCGGCCCGTTCCTGAGGCACCCCTCCCGTTCGCACGCCATAAGGTGGTTGGCCTCGACCTGCGCTCGTTCAGCTCGCTCGAATCGCTGCAGTGGTTGCAGGTGGGCGGTGTTCAGCCTTACGCGCTTCTCATGGTTCAGGTCGATTCAGATATCGTCACTGCGCTGACTCAGCCAGACGATCAGCCGTCCGCGCTGGCGGCGATGGACCAGTTGGTTGCCGCCGCTCAGGGGACGCCACTTGCGGTCTGCCTTGCGCGCCCGGTCGTAGCTGTCGGTGGGCTGGCGATTGCTCAGGCAGTGGCCGAAGCGCTCGTAGAACGATACCCGGGTGCGATCGCTTATGTCCTCGGTTGCGGCGTTGAGAACAGCGATGAATGGCATCGGGACCTCTCCAGAGCCATTCGCGGTGAGGACGCGATGCTGCCACCAGATGTCCTGATACCGATGTCGGCCGGCGCATCGCTTACCTTGTTCGACACGGCCGGGAACGATTCCCTCGGCGGCGCGGATATCCTCGGCAGGCTACCCGGAACCGACCGCTACTCGGCGGCGGTGGTGACTGTAACCCGGCCAGCCGATGAGGCACTCGTCCGCCACGCTCGCGAAGCAATGACGAGCCTCGCCGCTCTGGCGCTCATCGTCGTCCAGCCAGAGCGAGGTGTCGATCCGGCAGCGTTGAGCGCATCGTTGAGCGGCGTCGGTCTCAACACAGCGCTGCTACCGGAGGGCTTCACCAGCGTCACTGCGCCCGGAGTGGCAGCCGACGGCGACTGGATTCTCTCGACCGTCGGGACTGTCCCTTATGCCCGGACAACGACGAACGCGGCCATCGCGCTGGAGTTCGTCGGCACAAACGTGTTTGTCCAGGCACTGACATCACCTGACGGCGGCACACTACTCGCCTGGATCGACCCGCCTGCCGACGACCCGACAGTTTCGCCGGTCGCCAGAATCGATCTGCAGGACGATCAGGCGAGCGACACAACGATTCAGATTGCAACCGGACTCCTGGGGAAGCGTCACCGACTCGTGCTGTCCGCCGAGAACGCCGAGGGGCAAAGCGTTTCGGTCTCCGGCGTAGTCGTGACTGGCCAGGCGGCACCGGGGTCAATTGCCAAGCTTGCGGCCGCTGCGCTGCTTATGATCGCGGTGTTGGCGCTCACTGAGCGTGCGCTGGCCAACATCCGCTCGATCCGCGAAAGCGAGCAGCTGCGGCCAACCCGCGCGATCGGACATCCCCGTGTCTTCAAGCGCTGACGGGGTACGGGCATACGGTCGCGAGATCGTCATTGCAGCCGATGTTGTTGTTGTCATCGCGCTTTGCGGGCTGGTGAGTGCACCGTTGCCAGTGGTTGCCGTCATCTGGCTGCTGATCGCTTTCGCGGCATTGGTCTCACCGGTCGCCGTTCTTGCCGCCACAATTGTGACGCTGCCGTGGTTCTATCACCCGATCGCAGTAGGCGGCGCTCACTTCCCGGCTTCCGAGCTTCTTCTCGCTGCGGCGGTCGCAGGCGTTGGCGCGCAGTACGCAATCGCGCTGATCTTCGGCAAGCCGTCGACGCGCAAGGCGGCTTTTGTCCGCATCCGCGAGACACTGACCGCACGCCTCTTCTTGCTGGCCGCGCTGCTGACGCTGGTCGGATTCATGCTGGCACTGTGGCCGTATGACGTACTGCATCGCGCCGATAGCCTGCGCGAATGGCGCTGGACGCTCGCAGGCCCGATGGTTCTGGTCGGGGCACTCACGCTCACAGCCGAACGATATCGCCGGCTCATCGGTTGGGCATTGATACTGGGTGCATTCGCGGCGGCAGCGCAAGGGCTCGGCGACTACCTGATCGGCGGTGGAGTCCAGGTCGAGGGCGTGCGCCGGGTCGCCGGCCCGTTCCCGCACCCAAATGCGCTGGCGCTGTACGTGGCGCGCGTGGCGGTGTTCGTCGCCGGCTGGTGGGTGCTGGACGCCCGCATGAGGCGCTTTCTCCTCCCGGTTGCCGTTGTTCTGGCAGCCGCCGCGCTTGCGACGCTCTCGCGCGGCGCGCTCCTGGCGATGGGGATCGTCGGGCTGCTCATCCTGCTGCGTGCGCCGCGCGTCCTGCGCGGTGGTGGCTACGCGCTCGGGGGATTGACCGCCATTGCGCTGCTCGTCGTCGCGCGCGACCGGATGCTTGACCTGTTCTCCGGCGGCAGTGGGTCGCTGCGGCTATCTATCTGGAACTCGGCACTGAACATGGTTGCCGACCGACCATTTCGCGGCTACGGCAACGACCAGTTCCTGTATGCCTACCTGCCACGCTATGTCGATCCAACCGCCTGGAGTGAACGGTTCACTGCGCACGCGCACAACTTCATCCTCGATTTCTGGATTCGCCTCGGTATAATCGGCGTCGCCTTTGCGCTGGTTGCAGCCCTCGCGTGTACGATAGGTGCGGCGCGGGTGGCAGCGGCCACCGATCAACGGGACGCCATTGCGGGTGCAGCGCTCTTTGGGTTGCTAGCGGTAGTGCTGCACGGCCTGGTCGACAACGCGTATTTCACGCACGATCTGGCCATGTCAGCCTGGATCCTCGCCTGGCTCGCCTTTGGAGCCCGAGGCGTCGGAGAACGAGAGGAACCTTTCCCGGATGCGCGTTCTGGTAGCTGGCGGAGCTGGATTCATCGGGTCTCACCTCGCAGAAGGCCTGCTCAATGACGGCCATGAGGTTGTCATCGCCGACAACTTCATCACTGGACGGCGCATCAACCTCAGCTCGTTTGCTGACCATCCTCGCCTGACGATCCTCGAGCAGGACATCATCGAAGCATTTGACCCTGGCCATATCGATCAGATATTCCATCTCGCGAGCCCCGCCAGCCCGGTTGGCTACATGCGCCACCCGATTGAGACGCACCTGGTGAACTCAGTCGGCACACTGAATCTCTTGCGAGTTGCGAAGAGCAACAATGCGTCGTTCCTCTATACGTCGACGAGCGAGGCGTACGGGAACCCGACTGTCCATCCGCAGACGGAGGAATATTTCGGCAACGTCAACCCGGTTGGCCCGCGCTCGTGCTACGACGAGAGCAAGCGCTTCGGCGAATCGATCACCATGGAATTCGTTCGCCAATGGGGCCTCGATGCGCGGATTGTTCGCATCTTCAATACCTACGGCCCACGAACCGATCCCGACGATGGGCGCGTGATTCCGAGCTTTATCTCGCTGGCTGAGGAGCGCAGGCCGCTCGTGGTCTTCGGCGACGGCTCACAGACGCGCTCGCTGTGCTACGTCTCCGACCTGGTCCGGGCGCTGCGTCTGGCGATGGAAACGCCGGGCACGCAAGGCGAAGTCATCAATCTCGGCAATCCTGACGAGCGCACGATCCTGGAGATCGCGACGATCATCAACGAGCGCTGTGGTTCGGACGCCGGCATGCGATTCGAGCCGGCTCGGCAGGATGATCCCGATCGACGGCGACCGGACATCTCGAAGGCCCAGCGCCTGCTTGGCTGGCAGCCGGAAGTTGCGCTGGACGAAGGACTGGCTGTGACGATCGACTACTTCCGTACGGTGGAACGCGTCGCAGGTTAATGTCAACATCAGTGGCCCGCGTCGCCCTGCCCTCGCCTGTTCTCCGACTTCCTCTCGTTGTCGGCGCTGCGACCGCTGCCGCCGCGCTCGCAAGCTCTCTCGTCTCGCCCCTCCTGATGCCGATCGTCGCAGCGATGGCGGTTATGGCCGTCGTCCTGCTGCGCCATCCATGGGTCAGCGTCGCGCTGCTCGTCGCCACTGTTCCGGTGCAGCAGATCGGCTCGGTAGCCGGAGTCACTGCAACGCGCGCAGCGCTTGTTGCCGCGTTAGCGTGCAGCGCTGCAGCACTGCTGCTCGCACGTGAGCCGTTGCGTGGGACGCGCCTGGTCATCCCGTTCCTGGCGTTGCTAGTCTGGATGGGCGCGACAATCGTCGTTGCTCAGGATCCTGGAGCGGCGGCAGCGGAGCTCTTCCGCTGGTCAACCGCGCTCATTGCGTTCGTGCTGGCAGCGCACTTCCTGTTGAGCGGAAGTCGGGCGCGTATCGTCGGCTTCATTGCCGCGATTGCGATTGCCGGCGCTCTGGAGGCGATAGCGGGCACCGTCCTCGGCCTCATCGGCTTCGGCCCGGAGAGCTTTGCTGTCGCCGGTTCAGTCTCGCGTGCCTACGGGTCGTTCGGTCGTCCCAATTCGTTTGCCGGATTCCTTGAGATGTCGCTCTTCCCTGCGCTCTGGCTCGCGGTCTATCAGCTGTCGCAATCCTGGGACGATCTGCGCGTGTACCGACGTGCGCGACTACAGGGATTCGCGGCCAGTAGCCATGAACGCAAGAAGCTGCTGGTCTCCAGCGCCATCTTCGTCCTGCTGGCTGGATCGTCGGCCATCATGCTGCTCGGCATTCTCATCAGCTTTTCGCGCGGGGCGTGGTTGGGGGTCGTGGCCGGCCTCACCGTCTCGGGCCTGCTGGCCATTCGACGCCGCATCGTGCTGGTTCTTGCCGCCGCGCCCATCGCTCTGCTTCTTGGGCTTCTTGCGCTAGCATCCATCGCTCCTGCGACGCTCACCGACCGACTGACCTCGATCGCTGACGAAGCGCGGCCATTCAACGCAGCGACCATTCCGATAACGCCTGACAATTTCGCCGTTGTCGAGCGCATGGCGCACTGGCAGGCGGGCTGGCACATGTTCGAGGATCACCCGCTGACTGGTGTTGGTATCGGTAACTTCAACGCCAGATATCCCGACTATTTCGTGCGGTCGGAGTTTCGCTTTTCTCAGGGCCACGCCCACAACTACTACATCCACACGCTGGCTGAGACGGGCATGATCGGGCTTGTCCTGTATCTGACGCTCGCAGGCAGCTTCCTGATCCTCGCAGCTCTGGTCGCCATCAGGTCGACCGACCTGATGGCACGGTTTGTGGCTATCGGTGCAGCAGGGACGATGACGGCCGTCTACGTTCACAACGTGTTCGAGGATCTGCACGTGCTGAACCTCGGCATATTGATCAGTTCTGCCTGGGCACTGACGGTTGTCGCACATCGAGTGTGGCGCGCGAGCGTGACAGACGTGGAATACTCGCCGGAATGACGTACGACGCATCCATCATTGAAGAGAATCAGCCGGTTTCGCTCAGTGTCAGCGAAGAAACTGAGCAGACGCAGACGCAACCGCCCTCGATCGGTGAGCGCTTGCGTTCTCCGCAAACGATCATCTCGTTTCTGATCGCGTTTGCGCTGATCTACTTCATCTTCACGCAGCTGAACATCAACATCGACGATGTCTGGTTGCAGATTCGTACCGCGAACCCCCTCTACCTCTTCCTGGGATTTGCAGCTTACTATGGCTCGTTCCCATTCCGGGCTGCCCGCTGGCGCAGACTGCTCAAGAACGCCAGCATCAGCGAAGAAAACGGCTACAAGATCCCCAACATCCAGGGCTTGACCGAGATTTACCTGCTGGGTTGGTTCGCGAACTGTGTCGTGCCGGCCAAGCTTGGCGACGCCTACCGCGGTTACCTGCTGAAGAAGCACGCCGGTCCGTCGTTCAGCCGCACGCTCGGCACGATCTTCGCCGAGCGCCTGCTCGATGTCGTCGCGCTCGTTGTCATCATGATGCTGTCAGCGCTTTTCGTCTTCCACGGCAGCGTGCCGTCATCGCTGCGGCCCTGGTTCGTCGTGGGAGCGGCGTTGGTCATTCTTGGCATCGGCGGCCTCGTCGCCTTGATGACAGCCAGCCACCATCTGCAGCGGCTCGTGCCACAGCGCTTCCGCCACAACTACCTCACGCTTGCAGAAGGCATCGTGACGTCGTTCTCGCGCTCGGGCTTCCTCGCGGTCGCATCGCTCACGGTCCTCGTCTGGCTGCTCGAAGGCGTGCGCGTCTACTTCGGCGCGCACGCAATCGGGGTGGACCTGTCCATCTCGGCCGCGCTCTTCGTCGCGTTGCTTGCCAGCCTGCTGACGACTGTGCCGTTCACGCCGGCCGGGATGGGGTTTGTCGAAGGTGGCACCGTCCTGGCAGTGAAGCTCTTTGGTGTCACAGCGGCGCAAGCGACGGCCGTCGCGATCATCGATCGCACGATCGCCAGCTATAGTGTCGTGCTCATTGGCGGACTCCTGTACTTCATCACCAAGCGCAAGTAGCCGCCGATGCGCATCGCTTTTGACGCTACCGCTGCGGCGACTCAGCTTGCTGGAGTTGGCCGCTACGCTCGGGAGCTTCTCCGTGAGCTGGTCACGATTGAGCCGGCCGACGACATGCAGATCATCTGTGCAGCGGAGCGATCGCAAGGCGATGCTCTGCTGGATTCGCTGCCACCTGGCGCAGCACGCGAGCTTCGACTGATCCCAGGCGGATACCGCTGGTCAACGCTCTTGTGGCAACGCCTGCGCGTGCCGCTGCCAATCGATCTGTTGTTGAAAGACGCCGATATCTTTCACGCCACCGATTTCGTCGCGCCGCCGACACGGATTCCACTCGTTACGACGATTCACGACCTCTCGTATCTGCGCGTACCGGAGCTCGGCGACGAGCGACTGGTTCGCTACCTGACTGATGCAGTGCCGCGTACGCTGGCGAAGAGTGCGCAGGTCATCGCTGTGTCGGCGTCAGTCGCAGCCGAGATCGCCGAAGCGTATCCTGCCGTTCGTGAGCGCGTCGTCGCCGTGCCGAACGGCGTGCGCCTGCCGGTCGACCGGAACAAGCGATGCGTACCGACCGCACCGAATGTCCTGATTGTTGGCACTATCGAGCCGCGCAAGAACCACCTGACGCTGATTCGGGCTATGAACGAGGTCCGCACGCACCTTCCAGATGCGACGCTGGATATCGTCGGTCGCGCCGGATGGCGATCGGACGACATCGTGCGGGCGATTCGCGCCGGTGAGCGAGAAGGCTGGATCACCTGGCACGACGCGGCAAGCGACGCCGACCTCGAACGCGCTTACTCCCGCGCCGCGGTGTTTGCTTACCCGTCCTGGTATGAAGGCTTCGGGCTTCCGGTACTTGAAGCGATGGCTCGTGGAATTCCGGTCGTAGCCGGCGACATTCCGGTCCTCCGCGAGGTCGGCAACGCAGCGGCACGCTATGCGAGACCTGACGATGCCGCCCAGATAGCGGACCACATCGTCACCCTGCTCGACTCCCAATCCGAACGCGAAGCGCTCGTTGAACGCGGGCTCGCCCAGGCGACAGGCTATAGTTGGCGACGGACTGCGGAGGCGACCCGTCGGGTCTACGGACGAGCAATCGAAAAGAGCTAATGGTCGAGCGCGATTCCTCACCGACGCCACAACCCGATGGAAGTGCGGAGCCCAAGGGATTCTGGGATCGGCACGCCAAGCTTTCGATTCTGCTGATCGCTGGCGTGTTTTATGTCATTCTGCTCGGGATGTGCGTGGCCGTATTCGCGCTGCTCTGGCTTCGCGCGTAGATCATGGCGGAGCTGCTCGCCAATCCAGCGATCATCGTCTCTGGAGTCATCATCTCGTTCCTGGCGCTCATCGTCGGCGGCTGGTCTGTCAAGATCGCGCCCGGCGCGACGGATCGACGCGACGAAGATGCCGTGCGCCGCATCGCACGGAACAGCGCCGTCCCGATCGCATCACAACTGGTCGTGCGAGTCGTCGATCTTGCCGTCGCAATTGTGATCCTGCGCCTGCTCGGCCCGGTCGGCAACGGACGCTACGCCGTCGCTGTCATCGTCTGGCTGTATGTCAAAACGATCTCTGACTTCGGCCTGAGCCTCCTCGCCACGCGCGATGTCGCGCGCGATCCGACGCTCGCCGGCCGCATTACCGGCTCGACAACACTGTTGCGCATCGTCGTCCTTGTCGCCGCGACCATTCCGGCGAGTGCCTATCTCCTGCTCGGCTACCAACGCGGCGATCTTGCTGGTGACTCGGTGACGGCAGCGCTGTTGCTGCTTGTTTCGATCATTCCCAGCAGCTTCACCGAAGCGGTGAACTCGGTACTCAATGGCCTTGAGCGCATGACGATTGCGGCCTGGCTCAACGTGACTGTGAGCGTCTCCAAGGCGCCGCTCGTCGTTCTGCTGGCGGCATCGAGTCTGGAGGTCGTTGGTGTCGCGGTGGCGGCACTGATCGCGTCAACGGTGTCAGCGGTCCTCTATCTCCGCGCCTACCGCATGATCGTGCGTGATCGCATCGTCTGGTCGCTCAATCGCCACACGGCGGTCAGGCTGGCGCGCGAGAGTTGGCCGCTTCTCGCTGGCGCGCTCCTCGTCAACCTGTTCTTTCGCGTTGATGTCTTCCTTGTGCAATCGTTCCAGGGGGATCGCGAGCTCGGCCTGTATGACGCCGCCTACAAGCTGATCAACCTGGTGACGATCGTGCCGGCCTACGTCACGCTGGCGATGTTCCCGGCTCTTGCTGTTCGCGGTGGCGACATGGCGCAGCTGCGCCGCGTGCAGCGCCTCGCGGTGCACCTGCTCGTCTGGCTCGCCTGGGGGATCGTTGCGGTCGTCGTCGGCGGAGCCGAGCTGGCAATTCGGGTGCTCGCCGGCCGGGACTACCTGCCCGAGGCGTCGACGCTGCTGCAGATCCTCATTCTCTTCGCACCACTCTCGTTCCTGAACGGAATCGTCCAGTACGTGCTGGTGGCGATGAACGAGCAACGCCGGATCGTGCCGGTGTTTGGTCTCGCGGTTGCGTTCAACCTCAGCCTCAACCTGGTGCTCATCCCAACCCACGGCGCACGCGGCGCAGCAATCGTGACCGTCGCAACCGAGCTTGTCATCTTCGCCACGTTCTTCGTTGCGACGCATCGAACATCGCTCCCCTTGCGCCTCGACGACCTTCGACTGCTCTGGAAGCCCACTCTGGCGGGAGCAATCGCAGCGATCAGCGGCTACGAAGTGGCTGCCGAGTCGGGTCCCTTCTATGGCGCAATGGTTGGAGCGATTGCGTTCCTGATCCTTTCGTTCGTGACACGTGTGTTCGGCCCGGAAGAGCGCCAGATCCTGCTACGCGCAATCGGTCGCAAGCGTACGGACGAGGCGGTCAAAGTACCGCCGCTATAGTCCGGTTTGCCTTGACACCCCATCAGCGGCCAGTGTATCCTTCGGGCGCTGTGGAGGCGTGGTGTAGTGGCCTAACATGCAGCCCTGTCAAGGCTGAGATCGCGGGTTCGAATCCCGTCGCTTCCGCCAAAAGCAACCTCAATGAGCACGAAACCCAGCCGATCTGGCTGGGTTTCGTGTTGCTTCGAGACGAACGATTCTTGAGATTGTCTTACGTCGCTGCGTCGACACGCGCCTGCCGGCTGACCTTGCCCTGGGTCATAACGACGATCGGCAAGAGCGCCACGGCGGCCAGTGCGCCGCCGAAGAGCGAGAGGGCCGCGTAGCTCGTCGTCGCGACCATGACGCCGCTCATGACGCCTGCGCCAGCGCCGGACAATGACACGATTACGTCGAT
>JBDHWD010000029.1:0-30311 GCA_039810005.1 Thermomicrobiales bacterium
CTTCTAAGCCGCATGTCGCAGGTTCGAGTCCTGCCGGGGGCACTCTCACTGCATTCGTTACGCATCCTCTTCCGGGTTCCAGCGAGCCCGATAGAGCGGGCTGATGCCGCAGCAGGTCTGGAGCGCCTGCTCGATCGCGCGGGCGTCGGCGATGGAAGCAGCTTGCATACGCAGCGGGTCGGCTTCGCGCCGCGCAACGATCAGTTCGGTGCCTCCACGGCTGACGGTGGTGATCTGCGTGCAATCTACGAGCAGCGATTCGCCGGAGTGCTGCTCCAGTGTGACAGTTGCATCGTGAATCGAGACGGCTGAGCCATCGGTCAGCAGGAATCTGTTCGCGGACATCGTTTCGTCCCTTTTGGATATCATCGTTCAGGCTTGGGCGCGTCGATCGGATGACGCGTTGCACATGTTCGTACAGCAAGTCGCTCGCCGCGATATCAATAGGTCACGAGTAGTCGGGGGTGGCTGGCATCATGCGTCTTCCAGAAGTACCCTCCGGTGCGCGCGACCAGTTCGATCGAGCCCACTCGGTTGTCTCATCCAACCTGTTCTACCGCGCATACAAGGATTTCGCGGCCCATGATGGAACGATCTACGCGGCAGCGATCACGTTCTACGCGCTGCTGTCACTGATCCCGTTCGTCATTTTCGCAGTGGCTATCCTGGGCATTTTCATTCGCGATCCGGATATGCAGCGCACGATCACCGACCACATCATTGGACTGTTGCCGGCCGACGCGAACCTCGACGAGCCGATCGCAAACGCCGTCTCTTCCGTGGCAAGTATTCAACGCAGCCTGCTTGGTGTCCCGGCGATTCTCGGGGCGGCATGGACCGCGAGCGGAGTGTTTGGAGCGCTTCGTCGCGCGTTGAATCGGGCGTTCGACGTGTCATCGAAGCGCTCGTTCATTCGCAGCCGGCTGACCGACGTCGGTTCGGTGATCGTCCTGACATTGCTGTTGTTCGGCTCGACGATTGCGACGATCGTCCTGAGCCTGATTCGCGCCAGAGCGGTTGAGCGCTTCAACTTCATCTGGTCAAACTCAATCTGGTCGCTGGTGTTCCTGATCGTTCCGATCGCTCTGTCGTTTCTCGTGTTCCTGCTCGCGTTTCGCTGGGTCCCTCGACAGACGCTGGGCGTGCGCGACCTGTGGTTCGGCGCGCTGCTCGCGGCGGTCGGCTTCGAGATTCTGAAGTACGGGTTCGCCTGGTATGTTGCCACTATCGCCGACTACGATCGGGTGTATGGAGCGCTGGGCGGCCTGATCTCGTTCATGGGTTTCGTCTATTTCGCCGCGATTCTCGTGATCTTTTCGGCCGAAGTCAGTCGCGAGATGGCCTCTCGCCGTGCGATGAAGCGGGAACAGTCCGGGTACGATAGTTGATGTCGGCGCGGTTGCTGTCTGGTGAAGGGTGTTCGACGTGAGGGTGTCGCTGCGATTCTTCGCAATTGTCCGTGAGCGTATTGGTGAGTCCGAGCGGACGATCGAGCTGCCCGCCGGAAGTACGGTCGCCGATGTCCTGGCCTGGGTGAATGGCGAGTTCGCTGAGATCGCTCCGCTGTTCCAGGCCTCGATGGTGATGCTGAATCAGGAGTATGTCGGGCGTGGCGAGCCGCTGAGCGACGGCGACGAGATCGCCTTCATTCCGCCGGTATCGGGCGGCAGCCAGGATCACGTGCGAGTGACGGATGAGCCACTCGATCAGGTGGCGATCTCCGCACGCGCCGAGCATCCGGGCGCTGGGGCAATCGTTACCTTCGCCGGGGTAGTACGCGACAATGCGCGTGGCCGGGGCGTTCTCTGGCTGGATTACGAGGCCTACCCAGCAGCTGCCGAGAAGATGCTGTTGCAGATTTGCGGTGAGATGCGCGAGCGTTGGCCGGTCCTGGCGGTCGCTGTCGAGCATCGCACGGGTCGACTTGGGATCGGCGAGGCGAGTGTCGTCATTGCCGTTTCGTCGGCGCACCGCGACGCAGGCTTCGAGGCGTGTGCGTACTGCATCGAACGCATCAAGGAGATCGTGCCGATCTGGAAGAAGGAGGCCTACGCCGACGGCGAGGTCTGGATCGGCAGTGAGGCGGCCTATCAGGTCGAGACAGGGCGCATCCCTGCATCACCGGAGTAAACCTCGTTCACATGAGGATATGTGAGCGTCCGACAGCGCTCGAGTGTTGTCGAAGGCTTGCGTCAGCCTCGAAAGCCGTCTAGAGTGCGCCCGACCGCCATCCGTTTGTGGCTATCAGGGAGGGTGACGAGACATGGTGACGCTGGACGATCTGCTCAAGATGGCCGATGACGCTCGGGACGAGGTGATCGAGCTTACGCAGAAGCTCGTGCAGATTCCGAGTGTGAACACTGGCCGCAACGCTGAGCCGCCCTGGCCGCCGACAGGCAAGCCGGCTGCCGGCGAGCCGTATCCCGAGCCAATCGTCCCATTCGACGGCAGTGGCACGACCCGCACCGGTGATGAGCTGCCCGCCGCCGAATTGTTGCGCGACAAGCTGCAGGCGGACGGCATTGAGTCGACCATCTACATCCCCGGTGAGAACCGAGGGAACATCGTCGCCGGCCTCGGCAATCCGGGCGCCCGACCGAAGCTGCTGATGCTCTCGCACATTGATGTCGTGCCGGTGGAAGATGCCTCACAGTGGACACACGACCCGTTCGGCGGCGAGATCGTCGAGGGCCGGCTCTGGGGCCGCGGCTCATCGGACATGAAACAGATCGTCGCTGCCGAAACGATGGCCCTCATCCTCCTCAAGCGCGCCGGCGTCAAGCTCAAGGGCGAGCTCACCCTGGCGGTGTGTGCGGATGAAGAGTCCGGCGGCGCGTACGGGTTTGGCTGGATGGCGCAGCATTACCCGGAAATCCTGCGAGCAGACTACTCGGTGAACGAGGGCGGTGGCGCGCCGATCAAGGTTGGCGATCGCCTCATCTACCCGATCAACGTCGGCGAGAAGGGCCGCATGGAAGTGCACATCCACATCGTTGGACGTGGCTTCCACGCGTCACAGCCATGGAAGGCCGACAACGCCATCTATAAGGCTGAGGAGGTCATTCGCCGGATTCGCAACTACGAGCCGGAGGTGTCGGTCGATAACGCCGCCTTCACTGATCTCAAAACGCTCGCTGGCATTGATGAGCCAGTCACCGTCGATAACCTCGAAGAGGTTCTGGCGAAGGTCGACGAAGTGAACCCGAGCCTCGCGTCGTACCTCCGTGCTGCCAGCCGGATGACGTTCGTCGCGACGATGATCAACGCCGGAGTGAAGTCCAACTCGGTCGCCGAGAACTGCATGATTACGTGCGACGTTCGCTCGCTGCCGCACCAGAGCCCTGCCTACGTTCAAGAGCAGATCGAGAATCTGCTGTCGGGCGTCGATGGTGTGCGCGTAGAGGTCATCAACACGGCGGTGTCGAACGCGTCGACCTACGATTCGGAGCTGGCCGACCACATCATGACCGCCACGAAGAAGGCGATCGGCCGTGACGATGTCGAGTTCGTACCAGGTCTGACGGTTGGCTTCACCGACTCCCGCTTCGTCCGCCCACTGGGTAACGTCGCCTACGGCTTTATGCCGGGCCACCCGGACTCGGACCCGAGCAAATCCGGCGCGCACAACATCAACGAGTCGGTTGACCTCAATACGATCATGTCGATCACGCGCTATCTTGTTGCACTCGCCTGGGAGACGGTCGTCGATCACGACTGAGTGCCGGTAAGATCAGCGACATGGCGACGCGAGGGTGCAACACCGCACCCTCGCGCTCGTGTACGGAGTGAATCGTCGTGGCTGACGGTCGGATCCGCATTGCCAGCATGGTCGCCTTCTTCTTCCTCGTCGGCGCTGCGCTGGCGCTATCAGTCATGGTTTCCGGCGACAACACGTTAGCCATCGACCTGCGGATTTCTCGCGCTGTGCAGGATCGTGGGTTCCTGGGTGATCGCTGGATTGAGGCGCTCGGGTACTGGGTTGGCTCGTCGGCGATTGCGTTGCCGTTCGTTCTGCTCGTTGCCTTGTGGCAACTCCGCAATGGGCAGCGATGGGTAGCGGCACTGCTGATCGGAGCGGCGGCGATGCGTCCGGTCAACGTCCTGACCAAGATTCTGATCGGTAGCCCGCGGCCGACAGCCGAGCAGGTCGAGGTGTTGCGTCAGAGTTCCGGCAATGGCTTCCCGAGCGGTCATGTCTACGGCACGGTACTGATCGCCGGAGCGCTGTTCCTGGCCGCGCCGGTGCTGTCAGCATCGCGGCTCAGATGCGTCCTCATCAGGGTATGCGCGGCTCTTGCCCTCGTAGCGACCGCGTACAGCCGCGTTGCCTCCGGCGCGCACTGGCCCTCGGATGTACTCGGTGGTCTCCTCTGGGGGACGGTAGCGCTGCTGATAGTCATTGCCGTGGCTGACCGCTGGTTTGAGCGACCGCCGCGATTGCGGCCCGTTGGTACGACGAAACAGACGGTCGAAGGCCGGTGACCCAAGCGCCAGCAGCGACACGACGACAGGCGGCCCGAACATGAGCAGCACGACAATCTGTTCCACGCGCTGGAATGTGTAACCCTCCCACCCCCAGATCCAGATCAGAACGGGATAGGCTGCCATTGCGCCCGCAGTCCAGGCCATAACCCGCGCGGCTGCCCAGCGCGACGTCGCCAGCCCAGCCAGTGCGACCAACCAGATGAGGTACCAGCTGCGGAAGTTGAGCGTCGCCAGAAGCAGGAAGACGAACACGACCGCGAACATCGCATCCGGCAAGCGCTGCGGGTGCCTGCCAACTCGCCATAGCCAGAGCAGCCCTACTGCGCAAAGCGCGAGCAGGCCGATCGCTTGAACGAGACGGACCGCAGTCGGCTCGGTCGTAATCTGCGCCAGGTCCTTGATTGCGAGCGAGGCGGGCGAGGTCGCGTAGATCCTGCCCTGCGTAGAGATGCTTTCGCGGATCGCGCCGATGTCGTAGAACGGCGCAAGCCCGCCGATGACCACGAGGGTGCTGAGAATGACAGTCTGTACCGTCGTGCGACGGAGTGATCCGTTTGCGCGCGCCTGCCGGCCGACGGCGATTGCTGCCAGCGGCAGCAGGATCAGCGCGACGTACTTCAGCAGGACGGCGGCGACGAGAATCGGGATGACCCACGCAAGGCGCTGATAGCGCCAGGCGACGACGCTCGCCACCAGGAACAGGGCAACGACCGTGTCGTTATGGCCGTTTCCGATGCCTTCCCAGAGAACGAGCGGGTTCCAGACGAACAGGAGCGCAGCCGCTGCCGGGCGACTGGCTGGTTCGCGTGCTGCCCCCTTCGCAATGAGCCATCCGGTCGCCAGGACGGCGTTGAGCGCCAGCAGCTTGAAGCCCAGCAGCGCGCGGAGAAGATGGTCGCCAGCGAGCGCGGTGATCGGTGCGGCGATCAGTGTCCAGAGCGGGCCGTAGGGCGAGGTGTGGCTCGCCCACTCGCCGCTCACCAGCCGACGCCACTCGTCGTTCGGAACGGCGTTCGGCGTGGCGGCGATGGGATCGAATCCGTACTCCGTGAACAGCCGCGACCGGGCAGCGTACATGTGCATGTCGGTGGCATTGACCGGGTACATCGCCACCAGAAACAGCCCGGCAATCGCGGCCGCAGCCAGGATGATGACAAGCGCGATCTGCTGGTTGCAGCGCCGCGTAATGAGGTAGCCGCCGATGTAGAGCGCGAACCAGACGAGCAGGCCGGTGACGAAGATCTGAAACGAGCTGGTGGTGTAGTTGGACAGGCGACCGAGGTCAGTCAACTCCCAGACATGCTCGGCCAGCGGATAGCGCAGGGCGAAATACACAGCCGGCGCGACCATGCCGATCGCCAGCAGCGTGAGGAGGGCCAGCGGTCGCCACTGGATCGCGTCCGCGTCTGATTGCTCGACAGATTGCGGATACGTTGAGCCGGCCATCGACACCTTTCCGTGCGGCATAGATGCTGTACTCGGTTCTTGCGCCACGGAATCCTACCAGTGGTAACGGTCGACGTTACGGACGCGCGCAAGCGCGGTCGAAACTCGTAAGATGACTGCACATGCCGGACGGTCGGTCGCAAGAAAGGGCCGGACTCTGAGCGTCAGTATGCTGCGCTATCACCATCGCTACCGGGAAATCGCCGGCGTGATCTCACGCCACGGGCTATGGTGGCTGGTCCAGCAGTTCGGCCTCGATCGTGTTCCGGTGCTCGGACGCCTGGGCTTCCGCGCCGGACGGGATGCCGACCTGTCGCAGGCCGAGCATCTGCGGCTGGCGCTGGAGGAGCTGGGCCCGACCTTCATCAAGCTCGGCCAGATCCTGTCAACGCGTGATGATCTCCTGCCGCCAGAGTACATCATCGAGTTGGGCAAGCTTCGCGAGAATGCCCCGCCGGTCGATGCGGACGCGATCATCGGCGTCATCGAGCGCAATCTGGGCGGTCAGCTCGGCGATCACTTCGCGACCTTCGAGCGCGTTCCGCTGGGGATCGCGTCGATCGGTCAGGTTCACGGCGCGACGCTGCATGATGGTCGCTCGGTTGTCGTCAAGGTGCAAAAGCCCGGCGTGCTGGAGCGCATTAACGAGGACCTGCATGTCTTTTCCCAGTTGGCGTCGTTCGCGCAGCGCCACTCGCCACTTGCTGAGCAGTATGATCTGGTCGACCTGGCTGAGGAATTCAGCTGGACGCTGCGCAACGAGCTGGACTACCTCCGCGAGGGACGCAACGCTGACGCGTTTCGCGCCGACTTCTGCGACGTCGACGACCTGGTCGTTCCCGAAATCCACTGGGAGCTGACAACGGCGCGTGTCCTGACGATGGAGCGGATCGAAGGGCTGCGGATCAACGATATTGCCGGCCTCGACGCTGCCGGTATCGATCGCCCAGCGCTGGCGCGCCGCGCCGCACGCATTATCCTGGATGAGGTTTTCCTCCACCGCTTCTTCCACGCCGATCCGCATCCCGGTAATTTCGCGGTCTTCAACGATGGTCGGATCGCCGCGTATGACTTCGGTATGGTCGGTCGGCTGAGCAAGCGCAACTCGCGACTGTTGCTGTCGATGCTCTGGGCTGTGACGCGCGAGGACGCTGACCGCATCATTGATGCGGCGACCGGACTCGGCATCATTCAGGGCCGCTTCGATCGCCACACGCTGACGCGCGACATCGAGCGCCTGATCGATCGCTACCAGCGCATGCCCGTGGGTGAGATCGATCTCGAAGTAGTGATTCGCGACGTGACGACGCTCATCCGTATGCACAAGCTGCGCCTGCCCGGCGATCTGGCACTGCTGCTGAAGACGCTGAGCATGCACCAGGCAACGGCCATCCGACTCGACCCGTCGTTCACGCCGCTGGAGATTGCCGCTCCATACGCGCGACGCGCCGTTCTTGAGCGCTACGAGCCGCGCGAGCTCAGCACGCGCCTGCTAACTGGCGCGGAGGACGCCTTCGAGCTGCTGGTCGATGCGCCGCGCAAGCTCGACCGGCTGATCAACATACTCGAGAGCGGCAATTTCGAGACGGCCATTCGAGTCGTTGAGGCCGAACGCTTCGCGCGGGAGCTGCAGTCGCTTGTCAACCGACTCGTCGTCGCCTGGCTGGTTGGCACCAGCCTGATCAGCCTGAGCGTGCTGCTGGCGATTTATCGACCAAGCGGCCTTGAGGCCTGGCTGGGGCCGCTGTTCTGGATCGGTGCGTCAGTGACGGTCGCGGCCGGCGGCATCCTGGTGCTGATTCTGATGCGCCGCCGGCCATGATCACGAATCGCTACAGGTAGCGGTCGAACCAGTCGAGGATGGCGTTGAGCCGTTCGATGCGGTGCTTCGGCTGTCCGGTTCGCGACATGCCGTGGCTCTCGTCCGGATAGAGCATCATCTCGACGATCTTGCCGCGCCGCTTGAGCGCGGTGAACAGCTGCTGCGCCTGTCCGATTGGACAGCGCATATCCTGCTCCTGATGCTCGATCAGCAGCGGCGTGTCGATGTTCTCGACATAGGTGATCGGCGAAAGCTCCCAGTAGATGTCGGGGTCTTCCCACGGATCGCCGCCGATTGTCTGATCTGCCATTGCGAAGTAGATGTCGTCGGTGCCGTAGGTCGAGTACATGTCCGACAGGCAACGCTGTGTCACTGCCGCCTTGAAGCGATCGGTGTGGCCGATGACCCAGTTGGTCATGAATCCGCCGTAGGAGCCGCCGAGGATGCCGAGCCGCTCCGGATCGACGTAGCCCTGCTCGATTGCCCAGTCGACAGCGGCCATCAGGTCCGGCATGTCGTTCTTGCCCCAGCCGCGGAACAGCGAGCCGGCGAACTCGTCGCCATAGCCGGCCGAGCCGCGTGGGTTGGTATAGAGCACGACGTAGCCACGGGCTGCCAGCGTCTGGAATTCGTGCATCAGCGCCTCGGCGTACATGCCAAACGGACCACCGTGGATCTCCAGAAGCATCGGGTACTTCGTATCCGGGTCGAAGTTGGCCGGCTTCATAATCCAGCCGTGGATCATCGTGCCGTCGGCACTGGCGACGCGGAACTCCTCCGGTTGCGAGAGTGCGACGCTGTCTGCCCACTCGTCGCCGACGTGCGTGAGCTGGCTCAGCGTGCCATCGGTTTCGCGAATCCAGATATCGCCGGCTGTCGTTGGTGTTCCGATGCCGAGTGCCAGACGGCCATCCGGTAGTGGCGCAGCACTGCTTACCTTGTGTGCGCCGCTGGTCAGCAGCGTGACGCCGCCGTCTGGCACGGCAACACGCGCGAGCTGGACCGAGCCCTCATCGCTGCAGACAACCAGCAGCGACTTCCCGTCCGCTGCCCAGCGCGGCCCGCCGTCGGCAAAGAAGGTCGAGTCGCCAATGCCCTGATCAGCCAGTGACCGGTCGAAGCCGTCGCTCATCGATTCCGGCGAGCCGCCGCCGGCCGGCACAATGAACAGCTCCGTCCGAGCCGCGTCGGATGACAGGTTACGCGTGCCCATGCAGGCGATCGTCGTGCCGTCTGGCGACCACGATGGCCGTCGCCAGTTGCCGGTGCCGTCGCTGACGCGCCGGATGTCCCGACCGGCCGGCCGGATTGCGTAGATATCGCGATTGTTGGACAGCTCCCAACCCTCTTCGCGGTTCGAGGAGAAGGCGATCTCGTGCCCGGTCGGCGACCAGGCCGGGTTCGTGTGCTCGAAGGGGCCGTCGGTCAGTTGTCGCGTCTGCCCATCCACAACGTCAACGACGAAGATCTGGCGGTAGTGGTCGTCGAGAAAGCCCTCGCCGTCGAAGCGGAAGCGGATCGTCGTGATGACGCGCACATCGGTGTTCTGCGGAGCCTCGCCGTGGCGCACCTTTGACACAAGCGCGATCTGGGTGCCGGACGGTGACCAGACGAAATCTTCGACCGGTCGATCCAGCGACGTCAGCCGCGTTGGTTCACCACCGGCAACTGGAACCAGCCAGATTTGGCCCTTGCCCTTGTCATCCGGGTTGCGATCCGAGGTAAACGCGATTGTCTTGCCGTCTGGCGACCAGCGCACCATGCCGTCGCGATGGACGCCCGAGGTCAGCCGCACTGCATCGCCGCCGTCGGTCGGCGATAGCCAGATTGCGGCGCGATAGCGGTTCTCCTTCTCGTCGGCCCGGCCGACGGTGTAGGCGATCATGCTGCCGTCCGGCGATGCCTGCGGCTCGCTGATCGTGCGAATGCGAAACAGATCGGCCGGCGTGACCGTCGTCGTTGCCTGCGTCGTTGCCATCTCACTCCCCTAGTGTCGTTCGTCCCATCGCTGGCCACCGAGCGCTGCGTCGATCAGCCAGGACACAACCAGGCCAGCAAAGCCAAACAGAAGGCACATCAGTAAGGAGAGCAACCCGTAATTGGTCGCTCGGTCGATCAGCGTAACCCGAATTGCGGAAATCGAGAAGCCCGGACCGGCGACGGCCAGCGCGAACAGCAGCGAACCAACAACAGAGGCGGTTATGAGCGCGAGCGCGCTGCGGCCAAGGTCGCCGATGGCCAGCGACAGCAGCGTCCCGACGAGGATGAGCCCCGGAAGAAGCCAGATGTCGCTAATCCGAATCAGCGTCAGGTCGCGCAGATCCGTCGTCGTGCTGGCGACGATACCGGCGTTCGCCACGCTGGCCAGCACGATGACAAGGATCAGTCGCACTGTGTCTCTCATTCGGGCAGGTACCGAACGACGAACGGGATCCAGACCGGATCGATCGCCGGATTGAGCTGCACCTGCACACGGCCGGATACCCGCCAGTCCAGCGGCGTCTTCGCGCGCCGGACGTACTCCTTGTCGTTGATCCGCAGCGGAACGCTGACACTGTAGGACTCTCCACGCTGCAGGACAGCTTCTTCACGATTTTCGCCACCGCCGGTGTCGTGAACGCCGATCTGCACGCGCAACTCAACCGCGCGGACGGTGACGCGTTCGTCGGTGGGGTTCGTGATGACGAACTCGGTCTGGATCGGATCGTCCGGACTGGAGTATTCGAAGCTGGTAAGCGCGAGCTCCAGTTGGTCATACGCCTGGAAGGCGGAATTGAACCGGCCGGATGCGACGACGAGGTTCGCACCGGCCAGTATCGCAATGAGCGTCAGAACGCAGAGGGCAACCGTCCGCCGCGTAATTGTCATAAATCGGCAGGCCCGGGCGGCTCAACGAGGATCGCGTCGAGCGTCTCGCCAGCAGGGTAGTAGTCGTTTGATGGCGGAACGATCAGGAACGCGTTGGAGCCGATGAATGACATCAGCCGTGCCGACATCTGCGAGCCGGTTGTCCGCGCCTGCAGCATTCCGTTGCGCCCGACGCTCACGACAGCACGCTGATATTCGATCCGATCCGAAGTCTCAATATCATGTTCGAGGGCGACCTGGACGGTCGGGAAGCTGTCTGGTTCGGTCGACTGCATGACCTGCAGCGCAGGCCGCACGAAGAGATGGAAGCAGACGAGGCACGAGACAGGATTGCCCGGCAGCCCGAACAGCAACTTCTTATCGCCGTTGTCGCCAACGGTCGTTGCGAACGTCATCGGCTTGCCCGGCTTCATGAACAAGCGTCGAAAGTGGACCTCGCTCATTTCACCGAGAATCAGCTTGATCAGATCCTTGTCGCCCATCGAGACGCCGCCGCTCGTGATGACGACGTCTGCATCGGCCAGCGCCGACGTCAGCGCCTCTCGAACGTCGTCCTCCTCGTCGGCGATATGCCCGACGCGGACGATCTCGGCTCCGGCGCGGCGTGCGGCGACCTCCAGCGAGAAGCGGTTGGAGTCACGAATCTGGCCCGCGCCGGGCACCTCGGCCGGATCGACCAGCTCATTGCCGGTGGAGTAGATCACGACGCGGGGGCGGCGGCCGACGAGCACTTTGGCCTGCCCGAGCGAGGCCAGCAGGCCGATCTCGGCTGGCCCGAGTCGCGAGCCGGCTTCGATTAGCAGGTCGCCTTCGCGTAGATCTGCCCCGATCTGCCGGATGTTGGAGCCGGCCCGGACATCCGACTGATGGATTTCGACCTGACCGTCGACCATCTTCGTGTTCTCAACCTGCACGACTGCATCAGCGCCGTCCGGCACCGGAGCGCCGGTCATGATCCTGGCGGCAGTCCCAGGCGTCACCGTGACCGATGTCGCATCTCCGGCGAAGCCAGAGCCCAGCACCTCGCGCGGATTGGAAGAATCGTCGTGTATGACGGCGTAACCATCCATCGTCGCGGCTGGAAACGGCGGGAGGCTCACGTCTGCCACAAAGTCGTCAACCAGAAAGCGATCCCCTGCCTGATCGAGCGGCACGGATTCCGGCTCAAGCGCCTCTACATGGCTGAAGACGATCTTGCGCGCCTCGTCAGGGTGGAGCAGGCGGTCGACCTGGGACTGCGTCATGAGAATATCCTCCGGCGTTGCGACCTGTTGATGCTGCATATGATAGCCCGACTTCGCGCCGGAAGAGGCTTGTGCGTCAGCGAGTGTCTGCTCGCATCTGTAGCCAGCACACGACGCTGAGAGCAAAGATTACTGCGCCGAGAACGAAATAGACGATCTGCAGGAAGTGGAACGGGATGTAGCGAACTTGCACGATCTCGAAAATCATTATCGCCGCGCCAGCGTCGGCTGCCACGATCGCGCCGCTCGGCTCGCGACGCCACAGCAGGTATGCCGCTACCAGTGCGCTCCCACCGACCAGGATCAGCAACGACAACCCCGGAATGACATAGCTGGAAAACGGCGAACCGTCCAGGTCCTGTTCGGGGAGGCCGACGAGATCGAACAGGATGCCGAGGCCACCGGCAATGGCTGTTACGGCGAGGAACATGATCAGCCACAGCAGCAGCCGATACATCAGCGGGCCGTCTCTCGGGCCAGGCGCTCCACCGCGCTGTAGACGTTGAACCCGTCAGCGCGGACGAACCCGCACAACGTGATGTTGAAGTTTGCCGCGAGGGAGACAGCCAGGCTCGATGGTGCGCCGACGGCGGCGACAATCGGAATCCGCGCCATGAGCGCCTTCTGCAGCAGCTCGAAGCTGGCGCGTCCGCTGAGCAACAGGATGCGGTCGGGCTGATGTTCGCGCCCGGCGATCACCTGCTTGCCGATCAGCTTATCGAGCGCGTTGTGACGTCCGACATCTTCACAGAGATCGAGCAGCGTGCCATCTACGTCGAACAGACCTGCGCCATGCAACCCGCCGGTCTTCTGGAAGACGGACTGCGCCTCCCGCAGGCGCTCCGGCAGCATACGGATGATGCCCGGGTCGACGACGAGGTGGTCAGTCAGCGGCGAGCACGCCTGCATCTCCAGCGCCTCGAGCGACGCTTTGCCGCAGACTCCGCAGCTTGACGTCGTGTAGAAGTTGCGCTCAACGCGCGACAGCTCCAGGTCGAGTCCGGGCCGCAGCGTGACCGAGACGACGTTGAGGTACTGCTCTTCCTGCACGTCATCGTCGAGACAATACGACACATCGACGAAATCCTCGCGGCTGGCGATCAGCCCCTCGCCAAAGAGGAAGCCGACAGCCAGCTCGAAGTCATCGCCGGGCGTGCGCATCGTAACGGCAAGGGGTCGACGGCTGATGACGCCGTCGACCTCCTGAACGATCCTGATCTCCATCGGCTCTTCGACTGCAACGGTGTCGGTATCCTCCGTCCAGTCGTCAGCGCCGATGCGCGCGATCCGCGCGGGCAGATGCGTGTCCTGATCAGTCACCGGCAACATGGGAGTGGTCCCCGTCTTGAGGGGGCGACTCAGCGCGATTCTGGACGAACTGGAAGCCGAATCGACCCTTGATGCAGAGATGTCCGAGCGTGACGTCGTGGTCGAGCGGCGAGGTGACCTTCACAATCTCGTTGTCCTGAACGTGCAGTGAGAGCGTGCAACCGACACCGCAGTACGGACAGATGGTGTCGGTGACCGTCTGCTCCTCCTCGCGCCAGGTGCCGTTCTGGCGCATTTCGTATTCGGTGGTGAACATCAGCGCACCGGTCGGGCAGACGCCGATGCAGTTGCCGCAGAAGACGCAGGCGGAATCGCCCAGCGGCAAATCGAACTCGGTGGAAATGCGCGCCTCGAATCCGCGACCTGCTGCGGTAATGGCGAATGTATTCTGCGCGTCCTCGCCGCACGCCTCAACGCACTTGTAGCAGAGGATGCAGCGCGAATAATCGCGGATGTAGAGCGGGTTGTCGTTCTTGACCGGCTGAGCGACGGTCGCGGCGTAGCCGAGCGGCGTCGCGTGGTGATGGCCAGCCTTGGCTGCATCGCGCGAGCCGAGTAATTCCGCCGGGGCGGGCGGTCCGAAGCGTTCGGGTTCGGCGTTGTAGGTGTCGAAGTAGCTCTGCACCTCGTTAGATGCATACCCCATGTCTACCGACGATCCGTGCAGCTCCATGACCAGCTTGCGGCTGTGGCGGACGCGCTCGCTGTCTGTGTGGACGACCATGCCCGGCTCAACGGCCCGCGAGCAGGCCGGCACGAGCGCGCGAGAGCCTTCGACCTCGACAACGCAGACACGGCAGACGTTCACCGGCGTCAGCGTTTCCAGATAGCAGAGCGTTGGCGTCTCGATGCCGACCCGTTTGGAGGCATCGAGGATCGACGTACCTTCGGGAACAGTGACTTCCTGGCCGTCGATTTCGAGCGTGACGGTGCGGCGCGCCAGTTGCGCGAGTGTGATCATCGTACTCATGAGGCTCTTCCGTTCTGGAACACCGGAAGCTTTTGCACAGCCGATTGAATCGCGTTCGCGGCTGTCTGTCCGAGACCGCAGATCGATGCGTCGCGCATGACGATCGCAAGATCGGCCAGCCGTTGGTGCTCGTCCTGAATCGTTCCTAACGTGCTGCCCGCCGCCAGACGCTGCAATGCTTCCTGCTGACGGACCGTGCCGACGCGGCAGGGGACGCACTGGCCGCACGACTCGTCGCGGAAGAACGACGCAATCCGCAAAACCGTATCAGTCAGGTCAACCGAGTCGTCGAACAACATCACGACGCCGGAACCGAGCGAGGCCCCGGCAGCACGGGTGTCCTCGAACGTCATCGGCATGTCAATTTCATCGGGCGTCAGGAACGTTCCGGCTGCGCCACCTAGCAGAATCGCGGTAAGCGTCCGGCCCTCGGGTATGCCACCGGCGCGCTCGATCACCTCGCGGAGCGTGACGCCGAATGGATATTCGTAGGTACCCGGCCGCTCGACACAGCCCGAGACACAGAACAGGCGCGTGCCTGTCGAGCCCTGCGTTCCGATCTCGGCAAATGCTGGTCCGCCGATGCGCAGGATCTCGAGGACATTGACGAACGTCTCAACGTTGTTCACGACCGTCGGCTTGAGGAACAGTCCGACCTGCGTTGGGAACGGCGGCTTGTTGCGCGGCTCGCCACGCAACCCCTCGATCGAATTGAACAGCGCCGTCTCTTCGCCGCAGATGTATGCGCCTGCGCCACGGCGGATGGTGATGTCGAACGAGAAGCCGGCGTCCATGATGTTGGCGCCCAGCAGGCCACGCTGGCGAGCGGAGTCGATGGCATTTTGCAACCGCGCGAGCGCCAGCGGATATTCATTGCGGATATAGATGAAGCCGATTTCAGCGCCGGTGGTGTACGCGCCGATTGTCATCGCCTCGATCAGCGCGAACGGGTCCTCTTCTAGCAGGACACGATCCTTGAACGTGCCCGGCTCGGACTCGTCGGCGTTGCAGATGAGATAGTGCGGTCGCGCCGGTGCCCGGGCGACATCGTTCCACTTGCGTCCGGTTGGGAAGGCCGCGCCGCCGCGACCCATCAGCCGCGCGTCGTTGATCTCGCGGATGACCCCCTCCGGCCCGAGCGTGAGCGCGATGCGCAACGCATCGTAGCCGCCCGACGCACGGTACGCGTCAATGCTGGTTGGATCGACGTTCCCGACCCTGCGAAGCAGCCGCAGTCCGTTGCCGTCCGGATCGGCCGACTGCGGGACAGCCTCTGCGCCGCTGCGCTGCGATGTCACGCCTGCCGGACCATCCATCAGTCCCGCCAGCGTCGACGGGATGCTGGCCGGTGCCAGCATCACCTCAACCGGCGTCTCGCCAGCGTGGTGCAGCAGGACGGCCGGAGCGCAGTCACAATGCCCGAGGCACGGGCTGCGGTGCCACGTCACGGACCCATCGAACGCCGGCGTGCCGGCCGGCCCGAGGCGTTGCTCAAGTGCGTCGCAGATCTCGAGACCGCCACGCATGCGACAGGCGATGTCGTCGCAGACGTGGGCGACGATCGGTGGGTGCGGCTCAGTCGACAGCAGCGCGTAGAAGCTGGCAACGCCCCAGGCGTCAGCCGGCGGAACGCCGAGACGCTGACAGACATAGTTGAGACCGCCAGGACTGATGTAGCCAACCCGCATCTGCAGCGCCTGCAGTGCCGGCAGTAGCTCGTGTCTGCGGCCACGGAGTTCGTGACCCCCGTGGCCGACGTGGCCTTCGTTCGACGAGCGTATATCCCCGCCGTGCCAGGTAGTTTCGGGCGACCCGAGCAGCCCGTCGATGACCTCACGTTCGGCATCGTTCGGGGCGGCTCCGGGAATCAGATGGAGATCCACTCAGTGCTCCCGTACTCCCACGGCTGCTCCAACCAGCTCCGGGACCTCGCCAGCAGCGAGCTTTTCGATCCGGATGGCAGCCGCCTTGAACTCGGCCGTCCCGGACTTCGGGTCGGTCGCATCGATCGTTAGAACGTTCGTTGCCGTTGAATCCTGATAGTGGAACGACATGAAGGCGAGGCCGGGACGCAGTGTCGGATCCAGATGCGCGGTCGCGTGGATCGCGCCGCGTCGAGAGGCAACCAGAATGATTTCGCCGTCTTCGATACCGTGCATGGCAGCCTCGTCGGGATGCAGGTCGATCGTCTCCCCATCGCGCAGCGGCGAACGGAAGCCACCAGTCTGCACGCCAGTGTTGAAGCCATCCAGTCGGCGGCCAGTTGTGAGCCGCAGCGGGAACTCTTCGGTCAGCTCGTCCAGCGGCGGCGAATGGTGGACGCCATGGAATGGCGCAGGCGGACCGACTAGCGGGTTGGTCCAGAGGCGGTCGTGCAGGAACAGGCTGCCCGGATGGTCTTCGCTCGGGCACGGCCATTGCAGACCGTCCAGCGCCTCCAGCCGCTCGTAGCTCATGCCACGATGCCACTCGGAGAGCTCACGGAGCTCGTTCCAGACATCCTCAGCGGTCTCATACGACCACTCCTGACCGAGCCGACGCGCGATATCCATGATGATGTCGCTGTCGTCGCGCGCGTTCCCGGGCGGATCGAGCGCCTTCCGCACGAGCTGGACACGTCGCTCGGAGCTCGTTACCGTCCCCTCGGACTCGCACCACGATGCGCTGGCTGGCAGGACGACATCGGCGAGTTGCGCCGTCCTGGTCATGAACATGTCCTGAACGACCAGATGGTCGAGACCTTCCAGGAGCCGGATCGTCCGAAGCTGGTCTGCCTCGGACTGCGCCGGGTTCTCGCCGACGACATAGAGCGTTGTCAGCTCGCGGCGCTCCATGGCGTCAAGCATCTCGGAGAGGTGCTTGCCCTTGACCGGCGGGATCGGCCGACCATACATGCGCTCGAATGGCTCGCGCTCTGCGTCGATCTCAACGTCATAGCCGCCTGGCAGCTTGTTCGGGATCGCGCCCATGTCGCCGCCGCCCTGGACATTGTTCTGCCCACGGAGCGGCACCAGGCCGGAACCGTAGCGGCCGATGTGGCCGGTCAGCAGGGCCAGGTTAATCAACGCGAACACGTTATCCACCGCGTTGTGATGCTCGGTGATGCCGAGCGTCCAGCACAGCTGGGCGCGATCGACTCGCGCGTAGGTATGGGCCAGCTCGCGGATAGCTGCCGCAGGGACGCCGGTGATCTTCTCGGCATATTCCAGCGTGTACGGCTCGACCGACTCGCGATACTCGTCGAACCCGGTCGTCGCGCGTTCGATGAACTCAGTGTTGTGAAGGCCGGCCGCAATAATCTCGCGTCCGATTGCATTCGCCAGCGCCACGTCCGAGCCGACATCCAGGCCCAGCCAGGTGTCTGCCCACTGCGCCGATGTCGTGCGCCGTGGATCGACCACGTAGAGGCGTGCGCCGTTGCGAATACCACGCAGGACGTGATGGAAGTAGATCGGATGCGTTTCGCGCGCGTTCGATCCCCACAGAATGATGAGGTCAGTATGCTCGGCCTCTTCATACGAGCTCGTGCCACCACCGGCTCCAAATACTGCCGTCAGACCGACGACACTAGGAGCGTGTCAAGTGCGGTTGCAGGAGTCGATGTTGTTTGTGCCAATGACCTGCCGAGCGAACTTCTGGGCCAGATAGTTGACCTCGTTCGTGGCCTTCGAGCAGGAGAACATTCCGAATGCGTCGGGGCCACGCTGCTCAATCGCCCGTTGAAAGCCGGTTGCCGCACGCTCCAGCGCCTCGTCCCAGCTCGCCGGCCGGAACGCGCCGTTTTCGCGGATGAGTGGCTGTGTCAGTCGGGTATAGCGCATCTGCTTCGCCATATCCCACTCCTTTCCGCCACGAGCGGCAGACTACCTGGAAGGATGCTGGCAGAGCGCCGCTTTGCGTGGGAGTTTGCTCAAGTGAATTCGGATTCTGCGCCTACTATAAGATAAGCGCCAATGTCGTCAGGATAGCGTCACCTGCCGGAAAGGGCAACGCATGCGGCAGAACGGGTTCGTCCGCGATGGCATTACCCGTGCGCGTAGCGCCTGCATCGTCCGGATCTTGCGCGATTTGGCACAATTAGGATGCGCGAAGCCTGCATCCAGACGACCAATCGGAACAATGCCGAACGGCGCCGGGACGAGTCGAATCGACGGCGGTGAGTATGGCTATTCCTGCTACCGACAAAACCCAATTTGAAGAGCAGCCGGATCTCGACACGCTGCTGGCCGTTATCCATCGGCGCATGCCGGATATGGATACCGAGCTGATCGAGCGTGCCTACCGTTTCGCCGATGACGCCCACGCCGGTGTCGTCCGCAAATCCGGCGAGCCCTACATCGTTCATCCAGTCGCCGTCGCCATCATCCTGGCAGAGATGCAGCTCGATCCTGAGACGCTATCTGCGGCGCTGCTGCACGATGTCGTCGAAGATACCGACACCAACATCAAGGACATCGAGAACGCGTTCGGTGAACGGGTGGCTGCGCTGGTCGAGGGTGTCACCAAGCTGAGCCAGATCCCGTGGTCTGGCGAAGGCACCGATGACGATCGCGCGACTCGTGAATCGGCGCGACAGGCCGAGAGCCTGCGCAAGATGTTCCTGGCGATGGCCGACGATGTCCGCGTTGTGCTGATCAAGCTGGCCGACCGACTGCATAACATGCGCACGCTCTACCATCTCAAGCCGGCGTCTCAGCAGCGTATAGCCCAGCAGACGATGGAGATCTACGCGCCGCTCGCGAACCGGCTCGGCATCTGGCAGATCAAATCGGAGCTGGAAGACCTCTCGTTTCGCTACCTGGATCCGCAGCAGTATTTCGGCGTCGTTCGCGCACTGGAGCGCCGCGGCACCGACGGCGAGACCTATATCGAGCGCGTGCGCGATCAATTGCAGGAGGCGCTTAAGCCACTCGGCATTCAGGCTGAGATCACCGGACGCGAGAAGCACATCTATTCGATCTGGCGCAAGATGCAGCGCAAAGAAGCCCGCTTCGACGAGATCTACGATGTCCTGGCGCTGCGCATCATCGTGCCCGAGAAGCAGGACTGCTATGCCGCGCTCGGCGTGATCCACTCACTCTGGCGACCGATCCCCGGCGAATTCGACGATTACATTGCGACCCCGAAGGAGAGCATGTATCAGTCGATCCACACCGCCGTGTTCGGGCCGGAAGGCCACTCGATTGAGATTCAGATCCGCACGACCGAGATGCACCACGTCGCCGAGTACGGCATCGCTGCCCACTGGCGTTACAAGGAGGGCGGCAAGGTCGATCCCTCACTGGACGCCAAGATCACCTGGCTGCGTCAGCTCATGGACTGGCGCGAGGAGGTCGTCGATGCTCAGGAGTTCGTCGAGTCGCTGAAGTCCGATGTGTTCCGCGAGATGATCTACGTCTTCACGCCGCGCGGCGACATCGTTGAGCTGCCGGCCGAAGCGACGCCGATCGACTTCGCCTATCGCATTCACACCGAGGTCGGCCACCAGTGCGTCGGCGCGAAGGTCAATGACAAGCTCGTCACACTGGACTACAAGCTCCAGAACGGGCAGGTCGTCCGGATCATGACGAGCAAGACGAAGGTGGGGCCCAGCCGCGACTGGCTGATGCCATCCAACGGCTTCGTCAAGACGGCCGGCGCGCGCGAGAAGATCCGCCAGTGGTTCCGGCGTCAGGAGCGCGACGAGAACATCGCCCAAGGCCGCGATATCCTGGAGCGCGAGCTGCGCCGCCTCGGCATCGAGATGAAGCTCGACGACATCGCTCGTCAGTTCCATTCTTACCAGCGGCTGGACGACTTCCTGGCGGCGGTCGGCTACGGCGGTGTGACGCCACAGCAGATCGCGACGCGACTGGTCGAATCGCGTGAGCCGGAAGTGCTGACCCCGCCACCGACCCATTCGTCAATCACCGGGCCATCCACCTTGCAGGTAATGGGTGTTGGTGATCTCTATACGCGCCTCGCCAATTGCTGCAAGCCGGTCTATGGCGACGACATCGTCGGCTACGTCACTCGCGGTCGCGGCATCACGGTTCATCGCGCCGACTGCAGCAACATGCGCAACGTCGATGAGGACGGGCGCAAGGTGCACGTCAGCTGGGGTGAGCAGGCGGCCAGGTCGTATCCGGTGGCGATCCGGATCGAGGCGTGGGATCGCGTAGCCCTGCTGCGCGACATCACCGGGCTCGTGGCTGACGAAAGCGTCAATCTGCTTTCGGTCCTGACCGACGTGCATCCCGACCGAACCGTCACCGTCCTGATGACGATTGAGGTATCCGGCGTCAAGCAGCTGAGCCATCTCTTGCAGCGCGTAGAAGCCATCCGTGGCGTCTTTGACGTACGCCGTGAGCTGAGCCAGACCGGTGCCGGTGCGGCCCGCGCGCCCCACGATTAGGGCCCTCAAAACCCTTGCTACAACCTTGACTCTACCCGTATCAACTGCTATCCTTCTCAGGCGTTAGCACTCAACAGCAAAGAGTGCTAAGTCTGTGAGAATGGTATGGCATCGGACGACGAACTGACACTACGACAGCGCGAGATCCTGCGGCTCATTGTCAAGGAGTACGTTCAGGGTAGTCGGGCTGTCGGTTCACATACGTTGATCGACCGCTATCCGCTGCGCATCTCGTCGGCAACTGTGCGGAACGAGATGGTCTCGCTGGAGCGCATGGGCTACATCCATCAGCAGCACACGTCTGCTGGTCGTGTCCCGACCGATCGCGGCTATCGCTTCTACGTCGAAAACTACGCCGTCGAGTCAGCCTTGCCGCCCAGCGAGCAGATCATGATCCGCCACCAGTTCCGGCAGGTTGAGACGCAGCTGGAGAGCTGGTTGCAGTTGGCCGCCAGCGTGCTGGCCGGCTTCGCGCAGAACGTTTCTCTCGTGACGTCGCCGAAGCCGAGCGTGTCGCGGCTGCGCCATTTCGAGCTGCTGTCGCTGAACGACCGCTCGATCCTGCTCATTCTGGTGACGCAGGAGAGCACTGTCCGGCAGGGTGTTCTGCACGTATCGGACGAGATCAGTCAGCTGACGCTGTCGGCCTGCGCTGACCGGCTGAACCTGCTGCTGGCCAACCTGACCTCCGACGAGGCGCGTAGCAAGGTCAGCGGGCTGGCCGGCCTGGACCGCATCGTCGCCGAGCATGTCATCTCAACCCTGGAGACGACCCAGGCCAACGCGACCGAGCTGCATTACCACGGCCTGGAGCATGCGTTGCAACAACCGGAGTTCGCCGGGTCGGAGTCGGCCCAGCAACTGTTCGATCTGCTACGCGGCGGGGCGTTGCTCTCAGAGCTGCTGCCGCAACTGTCGGATGGGGACGATATTCAGGTGTTCATCGGCGAGGAGAACCGTTCAGAGGATCTTTGGCCGTTCGGCGTTGTTGTCGCGACCTACGGGGTTGACCAGGAAGTCACCGGCCTGCTGGGCATCCTTGGACCACGACGAATGCCGTATGAGCGGTCGATCTCGTCGGTGCGCTACATGGCCCGACTAATGAGCGATCTCATGCGTGATCTGTACATGACGCACGATGCCTGATGGTCAGGCGTGGAGGAACGATGTGATTGAGGATATGGAACGTCCCGGAGGTGCAACACGAACCGGCGATGAGGCGGCAACCCAGGATGGCGCTGCGTCGGAGCTGGATCAATTGCGCGCCGAATCGGCCGAGCTGCTTGACACGCTCCAGCGTTCGCGGGCCGAGTTTGCCAACTATCGGCGCAGGGTCGAGCAGGAGCGGGAGATGGCCCGCCATCGCGCGACCGAGGAGATTATTCGCAAGCTCCTGCCGTTAGCCGACGACTTCGAACGCGCGCTCACGTCAGCACCGGATGCCATTGCCGCCGATGCGTGGTTCGAGGGCTTCCGGCTGGTGGAGCGCAAGCTCTGGAACCTGCTGTCGAGCGAGGGCGTGAAGCCGATGGAAAGCCTCGGCCAGCCATTTGACCCGAGCCGTCACGACGCAGTGATGGTTGAGGAAGGCGTTGAGAACGCAGACACGGTTGTCGAGGAATTTCAGCGTGGTTATCTGGTGAACGACACGGTACTTCGACCGGCAATGGTCAAGGTCGGCGCTCAGCCGGGCGAATCGGATGAGACGCCACAGGCATAGCAGTACCCCGGTCCGCGCCGATCTGGACCTGGGCAGATTTTGAGGAGGATATCCGGTATGGGAAGAACGATCGGGATCGATCTCGGTACAACCAACTCCGTCGTCGCGGTCATTGAAGGTGGCGAGCCGACGGTTATTACCAATGCTGAGGGTGAGCGGCTGACCCCGTCGGTCGTCGCGCTGTCGGCCAGCGGTGAGCGACTCGTCGGGCGCTTTGCGAAGCGCCAGGCAGTGACGAACCCGCGCAATACGATCTTTTCAGTCAAGCGCTTTGTCGGCCGCCGCTTCGACGAGCCAGAGGTCCAGCGCGACCTCAAGCTTGTGCCCTACGAAGTGCGCAAGGGTGGCAACGACAGCATTGACATCAAAATGGGCGACCGCTGGTACCGCCCGGCCGAGATCTCGGCGATGGTCCTGCAGAAGCTGAAGGCAGACGCTGAGGCATATCTCGGCGAAACCGTCGACAAGGCCGTCATCACCGTCCCGGCCTACTTCGATGACAGCCAGCGCCAGGCCACCAAGGACGCCGGCCAGATCGCCGGTCTCGAAGTGCTGCGCATCATCAACGAGCCGACCGCATCGGCACTTGCCTACGGTCTGGAGAAGAAGGGCGACGAGAAGATCGCCGTCTTCGACCTCGGTGGCGGTACCTACGACATCTCCATCCTGGATCTGTCCGAGGGCGTCTTCCAGGTGCTGGCCACAAACGGTGATACCCACCTCGGTGGCGACGACTTCGATCAGCGTGTTATTGACTGGCTGGCCGACGAGTTCAAGAAGCAGGAGGGCATTGATCTCCGCAGCGACCGCATGGCCCTGCAGCGCCTGAAGGAGGCCGCTGAGAAGGCCAAGATCGAGTTGTCCTCGACGCAGCAGACCGACATCAACCTGCCGTTCATTACGGCGGACGCTAGCGGTCCGAAGCACCTGAACGTGACGCTGTCGCGCTCGAAGCTTGAGCAGCTCGTCGAAGACCTGATCAAGCGCTGCGTTGGACCGATGGAGGCAGCGCTGAAGGATGCCGGGCTGAGCAAGTCGGATGTCGACGAGGTTCTGCTCGTCGGTGGCCAGACGCGCATGCCGGCCGTCCAGAAGGCAGTCACCGACTTCTTTGGCAAGGAGCCGCATAAGGGCATCAACCCGGACGAGGTCGTCGCCATCGGCGCGGCGATCCAGGCCGGCGTCCTCGGCGGCGAAGTCAAGGACATCCTGCTGCTCGACGTGACGCCGCTAACGCTCTCGATCGAGACGCTCGGTGGTGTGGCGACGGCGCTGATCGAGCGCAACACGACGATCCCGACGCGCAAGAGCCAGATCTTCACGACCGCGTCGGACAACCAGGGTCAGGTCGAGATCCACGTCACCCAGGGCGAGCGCCCGATGGCGCACGATAACAAGACGCTGGCGCGCTTCATCCTGGATGGCATTCCACCTGCGCCGCGCGGTATCCCGAAGATCGAGGTGACCTTCGATATCGACGCCAACGGCATCCTGAACGTGTCTGCGAAGGATCAGGCGACCGGCCGTGAGCAGAAGGTGACGATCACTGCGTCGAGCGGACTGAACAAGGACGAGATCGACCGGATGGTCAAGGAGGCCGAGGCGCACGCTAACGAGGACCGCGAACGCCGCGAGGCGATCGAGTTCCGTAACCAGGCCGAGGCGATGGTCTACCAGGCCGAGCGGACGCTCTCCGATTACGGTGACAAGGTCCCGAGCGACGTCAAGCTCGACCTCGAGCAGAAGGTCGGCAACGTGCGCGACATTCTGGCGAACGATCCGGAGAACATCGAGCGCCTGCGCACGGCCTACGACGAGATGAACCAGACGCTGTCGCGCGCCGGTGCATCGATGTACGAGCAGGCCGAGGCCGCCGAGCAGCCGGAAGCGGCTGCGGGCGAGGCTGAGAACGCAGCGTCTGGCGACGATGATGAGACCACCGTCGAGGGCGAATTCCGCGAAGTTGGCTGATAGCCTCTCGCACGACGAATCAACACCCCGTCCCAAGTGGGACGGGGTGTTTTCTCTTCCGCGAAGTCGGTGTTGTGTGCCTGGAACGTCAGACAGATGTCGTACACTTGCAGTCCGGAGTGTCATATCCGGGACGTTGGATCACGTATCGGCAGGGTTGGTCACCGCTTTGACGTACCGCGGTTCCATGACAGAGCTGCTCCTCAGATGCTCCTGCTTGCGGGGCTTTTCGGCCTGTCCGTCGATGGATTAGAACATCCGTTCTGATCTTGGCCGTGTCGCATCATCGCGTCACTTCCCGACGAGTTCACTGGTCGCCCCACATCCCACTCACGTTGACCACGTTCGATCGCACCAGCAGGCACTGAGGAGGCTCGCACAGCATGGCAGCCAGCACGATTCTTACCGTCCAGGATATTGGCAAGACTTTTGGCACCGAACAGATCTTTTCCGGCATCACCTTCCAGATCAATGAGCGCGAGCACGTCGCACTCGTCGGCACCAACGGTGCCGGCAAATCGACGCTGCTCAAGATCATCGCCGGCATCGACGAGGCGTCCGCCGGAGAGCTGACCTTTCAGTCCGGCCTGCGCGTGGCCTATCAGGCGCAGGAGGCCACGTTTACAGCGGACAGGACGCTGTTCGAAGAAACGCTCGACGCCTTCGCGCACGTCCGCGCATCTGCAGACCGTATGGCCGAGATCGAGCGTGAGATGTCCAGCGCGGAAGGCGCTGAGCTCGAACGCCTGTTTGATGAGTACAGCCGGCGTTCGACGGAGTTCGAGACGCACGGCGGCTATGAAATGGAGCATCGCACCGCCGCAGTGTTGCACGGCCTTGGCTTCCCCGAGGACATGTTTGACGATCCGGTCCGCCAGCTCTCCGGTGGTCAGAAGACGCGCGTTGCATTGGCAAAGGCGCTGCTCTCCGATCCGGATCTCCTGATGCTCGACGAGCCGACGAATCACCTCGACCTGCAGGCCATTGAGTGGCTTGAGGAGTTTCTGCGCACCTGGAATCGCGCGTTCGTCGTCGTTTCGCACGACCGCTACTTCCTCGACCGTGTCACGACGCGCACGCTCGACCTGGCGTTTGGCCGGCTCGAAGACTACCCCGGCGGCTACAACCGCTACCTGAAGCTCCGCGAGGAGCGTATGGCCCGTCGCCTGAAGGAGTACGAGGAGCAGCAGGAATTCATTGCGCGCACCGAGGAGTTCATCCGGAAGTACAAGGCCGGCCAGCGCTCCAAGGAAGCTCGCGGCCGCGAGACGCGGCTGGCGCGCCTCGAACGCCTGGAACGTCCGCAGGAGCACGAGAAGCTGACGCTGCGTATGCGCGCTGAGCTGCGTCCCGGCCGGACTGTCATGACCGTGAAGCCGATCACCGTTGGCTACCTGCCGCGGCCGGAGATGGGCGAGACCGAGCCGGACGTCATGGTGCAGACGACCAGAGAGCTGCAGATCGAACGCGGTGATCGCGTCGCGCTGCTTGGTCCGAACGGCTCGGGCAAGACGACGACGCTCCGCACCCTCGTTGGCGAGCTGCCGCCGCTGGCCGGTCGGATCGAGCTCGGTACCAACGTGCGCGTCGCCTACTACGCGCAGGGACACGAGGGCCTCGATCCGACGCGGACCGTGCTGGAGACGTTGCTGTACGACAAGCCGCTCGGCGAAGAGGCGGCCAGGACGCTGCTCGGTCGCTTCCTGTTCACGGGCGACGACGTGTTCAAGCCGGTTTCGGCGCTCTCCGGTGGCGAACGCAGCCGACTGGCGCTGTGCCGTCTTACCCTCGAGCGCGCGAACTTCCTGATCCTTGACGAGCCGACAAACCACCTCGACATCGGCGCCCGCGAGGCGCTTGAAGAGGTGCTGGACGGATACGACGGAACGATGCTGTTCGTCTCGCACGACCGGTACTTCATTGATCGGATCGCCAACCGCATCTGGAACATCGAAGACGGCGACATTGCAACCTACCTCGGCAACTACTCCGACATGCTGCGGCATCGCGAGGCGCGCGCTACGACGACATCAAACGTCGCTCCGCCGGCTGCACCAGTTCGCGAGACGCAGCGCGAGGAGCAGGTCGCTGAGCCGCCACCGCCATCGACGTCGCCGCTGCGCGCCAGTCGCCAGAACGAGCGCGCGCTACGTGATGCTCAAAAGCGCCTCAAGGCTACCGAGCGCGAAGTCGGGCGGCTGGAGGAACGACTGAACGAGGCTTCCGACGCGCTGACACGCGCCAGCATCGACCAGGATGTGGATGCCGTCGCCCGCCTCGGCGCAGAGTACGAGAAGCTGCAGGCAGACCTCGAACGCGCGTATGCTGAGTGGTCCGATGCGACCGCGGCGCTGGACGCGTTGATGTCGGTGGCCGCAGAATAGCGTCGAATCTTCCGTTTGCCTGAAGCCAGAAGGGTCGCCATGCTATGCGCCGTAAGCACGTCATTGGACTGACCGGGAACATCGCGACCGGTAAATCAACCGTCGTCGCGATGCTGACCGATCTCGGTGCTGAGGCGATCGACGGCGACACGATCGTCCACGAGCTGATGGGACCCGACTCTCCCATTGCCGACGAGATTCGCGATCAGTTCGGCCCGGAGACGGTGAATCTCGACGGAAGCATTAACCGACCGGCCCTCGGAGCCGTCGTCTTTTCCGATCCGTCCAAGCTTCGAGCGCTGGAAGCGATCACCTGGCCGCCGGTGCTGGAGCGCAAGCGGGCTGCGATTCAACAGCCCGGGCCGGACGTGCTGGTGCTCGACGCGATCAAGCTGTTCGAGTCCGGCATGGCCGCAGACTGCGACGAGATCTGGGTCGTCACTGCGCCTCGTGAGATTCAGATCGAGCGCATCATCCGGCGCAACAAGGTCGATCGCGCCGAAGCCGAGCGCCGCATAGATGCTCAGCCGCCGCAGGAGGAGAAGGTCGCGCGCGCCGATGTCGTCATCGACAATGGCGGCCCTCTCGATGACACCCATGATCAGGTGCTTGCCGCCTGGCAGCGCCTGACCGCTGACGACCGCAAACCCGCCTGACCTGGGCCTAGTTGCTGAGCACCTGCACCGACGTAGCAACGATGATTGGCTGGCCTGCATAGGCAGCGACAGCCGGGTGTTGTGCGTCGAAGCCCTCGACGTCCGGTGGATTGCTGGGCTCGAAGAGCTGAATGGTGCCGGTCACCATTACCGTCGCACCGGGCGCTACGGGGTCGGTGAAGAGTGCTTCCGGGCCGACCACCATCATGCCGGGCTCGCCGCCGATGGTGACGGCGCGGTCAGTCAGCCGTGCGGATACAGAGTCGATAACCGACACATCCTTTTCCAGCCACGATTCCGGGCTGGCGAGGATGTCTGCCACCGTCGCGCTGGGCGCCGGTGCCACGACGTTCACGACATCGGCGATGAAGATCGGCGAACCTCGAAACTGATCGAACTGCGCGCCACTCAGGAAGTCGAATCCCTCCCCGAGGCTACCGACGTTGTCATCAAGCACAACGATGCGACCGATGACCTGCACGCGGGCCTGCTCGGCCATCTGCGTTGGGATGGCATCGAACGGCGTCGCGATCAGCATTGAGTTACTCGCGTCCGCGGAGTCGCTCGTGGCAGCGACAAAGGCTCGTGTGTCGACGACCGACGTGATCTGCCCTCCGAGCTCAATCGTCAGCCCTTGCAGTCTGTCCAGGTCGGTCAGCGCCTCATCGACTGGAATCGCTCCGGCGCGTGCTGCATCGACCGTTAGTGCTGGCTTGCCTTCAAAGCGCGCGACATCGAGCCCATCAAAGCCGATGCCCAGAGAGTCGGTAATGTGCTGCGCGCTGAACGGCTCGATCGTGCCGGAGACGAGCATGAACTCGTCGACTGACAGCGTTGCTGGAATGACATCTGTGCTGCCGAATATCAGCAACTGCTGGCTCTTGTCGGCCAGAACGACGACGTTACTGCTCAGGACCGTGTCGACGGCTCCGTAGGTCATGACCGACTGTCCAACGTAGGTGTCGCCGCCAGTGACAATATCGGGAATGGATACCTGCTGGCCATCCGGTGTGGCTACAGGAGAGCCTGCCGGTGAACCCGCTGCGGGTCCCGTCGGGGCCATGTTACCGGTTGAAGGCTCCGTCGCAACCTCAGCACTGTCGTTGTTGGCCGTTGCGGTCGCGGAAGATTCTGAGTTGCGCGAGCAAGCTGCGCCTGTTAATGACAGGGCGAGCAGCAGGATGAGCGGAACGAGCCAGCGATGACGGAGAGCGATCACGGTGGGGACCTCCTCGGGGTCGAGACGCACGCCAATGCGGCAAGCGTCGTCGATGGATACCAGATTCAGCGTCTCTCCGTCGACCCGTCACCCCCTATTGCGTCGTTTCATCGTCGTTCCAACCTGGCGGCGGTACCCAGTATGGGGTACGCAGGGCGTAGCGCGGGGAGCGCGGGACTTCATCTACCGCGCGGGTGGGTGGGTCAGTCGCGCCGAGTAGTTCCCAGCCGCGTGGCAGCAGCACGGTCGCGATTGTCTCTTGCGTCCACTGGTCGGCCTCGGCGTAGAGGTCGGGTCGTCCAGTCGCATCGGTCTCTGGTTCGACCTCAACCTCCCGAACGATGTCGATCCCCTGATCTGTCTCCAGGTAGACCGTCACGCGCACGAGCGCATCGCCATCGACCACGATCGGAACGCACAAACCCTCAACTTGTCCGAACTTCATCGGCAGTACCTCTCCGGAGACAACGACTACATCGTATACAGGCGGCACTGGCGATAGCACCGATGCATCCTTCGGCCCCACCCGCCAACGCTCAGCCAGTACAGCATCGCCTGCGACAGCGTTGGGTTTAGCCCGCGTCGCGGACAGGCGGCAATGGCCCAGCCAAGCGTGTCGCCAACACCAGATCCGTCACCGTTGAGAGCATGATCTCGATACCGCAAACGCTGCATACGCCTCCGGGTTGAGTCGACCACATGATGTTCCGTCTCGACGACAGGTAGGTAGGCCAAGCATAAAATGCTTGGAACGAGCCGTCTCATGCGATATGCTGAAGACGGTCCAGACATGATGCCCAGCAAGAGAGCGCAACCATGTCGTCACAGAGAGTATATGTATTCGCGTCTGACGAGATCGGCTGGCCTGTCGTGCGGCGGACGATCGAACGCCTGCCGGACCGCTTCGAAGTTGAGATGACCACAGGTAGTTATGCGGCGCTCGGGCCGCTCACGCGGTGGTGCCCGGACGTGATTCTCACGGGGCGGTGGGTCGAGGATGAATCGGTCATCCCGTTCCTCCGATTGGTGCGTTCGCGGCTGCCCGAGGCCTCCTTCATCATTATCGCCGACGATTATGCTCTTCACGAGTTGCACGAATTCGCCGAGATAGGGGGCTTGAGCTATCTGCTCTGGAAGGATCTGCGTGGTCCCAACCTGCGCGCCATCCTGAATGCCGCTATTCGCAGCCAGACGCTCATTGTTTCCCGCGATGTAGCTGCTGCGTATGTTGCCAGCCACTCGATCCAGACAGCGAACATCCACGGCCTGTCACTATCAGATCGCGAACGTGCTGTCATAGACGGCCTGGGTCAGGGACTCACGCAGAAGGAGGTCGCCGCACAACTTCACGTGAGCCACCGAACCGTCGAGAGCGACATCGCGCGACTGAAGACTCAGTTGGACGCCTCGTCAGCCTTCGCCCTCGGCCTGGCCATCGCCAGATTCGTCGACGAGTAGATACGTCATCACAACAGTCGCAATCTGTCTGTCCGCGGCACACCAGTGATTGCTGCCGGGATCTCGGAAATCCGCACTGTCCTGCGATTTACCACATTGCAGTCGAACGAAGAATGCTCCAGACCTTTGATACACGCTGCGCGCGTTGGCATCGCTGTCTGCTGACCAGAGCGTTTGCCGGCAAGTAAGGAATCAGGGAGAGAGGGACGCTTGTGGTCATCCGTTTCGCGATTGCCATTCTGGTGCTGTGCCTTGTTGTTCCCTCTGTGGCGATGGCCTCGGTACAATATTCACCCGGCCCGTACAACACCAAAGACGTGCCCGGAAACCAGTTTTATTCGCGGC